>JAFPAK010000066.1 GCA_017390825.1 Clostridia bacterium | reverse complement strand
TTTGGTTTGAATGAAGAAGAAATATGGAAGATTCTTTCTACTGCGTTGTATGATGTGATTTTTGCAAAACTTTCGGAAGAATCCAAGGATGATATTGGTTGAATTTAGGTTTTAATCACAGCGTTTTTGGTTACGATTCTCTCAATTTCATCTTCTGTCAAGTTGACAAAATCACACTTTCCTTTATTTTACTTTGCAGCTTCTGTTTACAGTGAATTTGCGATTGCATATAAAAACAAACGCTCAAATTATGACACATGCACATAATTTGAGCGTTAACATTATTTACAGTTTCTCTTTTGTGCCTCTGCTTTTGAATATACACAGCCGCAATAGTCTTGACGGTAAAGCTCATATTCCCTTGAAAGCTCTATTGAGCGCTTATAACCGTTCTTCTTTTTAAAATCAGAATACAGATATTTTACATCGTATTTATTTGAAAGTTCTTTTCCAATCTCATTGAGCCACTCAGCATTTTTATGAGGACTTATTGAAAGCGTGGTGCAAAAATAATCAAATTCGTGTTTTTTGGCATACTCAGCAGCGGCTTCAAGACGCAGAAAATAGCATTTTTTGCAACGCTTACCGCATTCAGGCTCGTTTTCGAGCCCTTTTGCCAATTCATAAAACGGTGAGCTGTCATAATCACACACTACCGTTTTGATGCCGCTTTGCGGAAGCATCTCGTTTACAAGGCGGATAAGCTCCTTGCATCTGAACTCATACTCTGCTTCAGGAGAAATATTAGGATTGTAAAACAGCAGCGTTATATCAAAGTAGTTGCTTAAATACTCAAGTACATAGCTTGAACACGGTGCACAGCACGCATGAAGCAACAATGTCGGTTTGCCGTTTAAGCTGTTGAGAGTATCGTCCAAACGTTTTTGATAGTTTTCCATTATTTCAACACTACCGTTTCGCCGGCACCGATCTTATATGGTTTTTTATCAACTCTTATCCATACATTAGTCTGTGTAGGATTATAAACCATACTTTCATCAGCGGTAAACTGCAAAGCACGTTGCGCAGTAATATAGTCGTAGATCTCGATGTTAGTCGCATACCATATCTGCTCTTTATTTGCAACATACTCGCAAAGTTTCTCAAAGTTCTCCCATTTTTCCTCTGTATCAAGTTCAAATGAATGTCCCCATATATAAAGCACACCGGTTGCCCATGCTGAATCAAGATTATTTATAAACTGAGGGATGACATCTTTGCCTTGTTTAAAGTGACAGGTGGGGTGCCATTCCATAAAATCTCTTGGAAGGTCAAACTTGTAGGTTGACTCAGCTGCACGCGAGTAAACAACGCCGCAATGCCTTGCAATTGAGATCACTTCTTCGTTTGTAGGGCCAAAAGGATATGCCATACCTCGCACGATACGACCACTGGCTTCTTCGAGAAACTTTCTGTTGTCTAAAATCTCGTTGATAATAGTTGTGGGAGATAAATTGTCAAGCCACGGGTGGTTGGCAGTATGTACTGCGATCTCATGGCCTTCATAAACTTGCTTTATCTCATCTTTTGAAACATGCCATTCGTCACCGGGATATGAGTTGTTAATATTGAAAGTGGCTTTGATACCGTACTTGTTAAGCAGTTCAATAAGTCTGCGGTCATTTATCTGACCGTCATCAAAGCTCATTGTCAGCATACGCATACATCCGTTTTTATAAATATTGTACTCTATCATAATAACCTCTCCTATTCTGAATAAGCTTTATAAAGTTCGCAATAAATGCCGCCTTTTGAAATAAGTTCTTTGTGCGAACCGCATTCTTCAATGCCGTTGTCAGTAAGCACAACGATACAGTCGGCATTCTTTATTGTAGTCAGACGGTGGGCGATAGTAAGCGTAGTTCTGCCCTCGCCGAGCCGTTCAAGTGATTTTTGTACAAGACGCTCGCTTTCATTATCAAGTGCGCTAGTTGCTTCGTCGAGAATAAGTATCGGCGGGTTTTTTAGGAACACTCTTGCAATAGAGATACGCTGTTTCTGTCCGCCAGAAAGCTTAACTCCACGCTCTCCGACATAAGTATCATATCCGTCTTGAAGCTCGCATATAAAATCGTGTGCACCGGCACGCTTTGCCGCTTCAATGATCTCTTCTTCGGTAGCATCGGGCTTGCCGTACGCTATGTTTTCACGCACACTGCCTGAAAACAGGTATACATCCTGCTGAACAACACCGATGTTGTTGCGAAGGCTCGAAAGTGTGACATCCTTAATATTTTTTCCGTCAACAGTTATCATTCCGCTGTCAGTTTCATAAAAGCGTGGAATAAGCGCACAAAGTGTTGTTTTGCCTCCGCCGGAAGGACCCACAAATGCAATTTTTTCTCCGGCTTTGATTTTTAGATTTAATTTGTTCAGTACATACTCGTTATCATGTGTATAGCTGAAGGTCACATCTTTGAACTCAATATCACCCTTAACAGCATTAAGCGGCTTTGCATCTTTTTTGTCGGCAATCTCGGGTTCGACATCCATAACCTCAATAAAGCGCTCGATGCCGGTCATACCACGCTGGAACTGTTCGGCAAATTCGACTATTCTGCGTACCGATGTAAGCAATGTTGATACATACAGAAGATATGCTGCAAAGTCTGCTACATTGATAGCACCTGATCGTAAAAAGAAGGAACAAGCCACAACCGCAGTGATATACATAACACCGTCAAAAAGTCTTGTGGTGGACTGAAACCCACCCATATAGTGATACACTTTTTTCTTGATATTCAAAAATCCTGTGTTTGATTTTTCAAATTTACCTTTTTCTATTTCCTCATTTGCAAATGATTTTACTACACGAATACCCAGAAGCGAATCTTCAACAGATGAATTTAGTTCCGCAACTTTTATTCGCGATTCACGGAAGCCCTCTTTCATTTTGCGGTTGAATAGCCGCAAGATTACTACCATTGGCGGAATTACCGCAAAAATTATTAATGTAAGCGGCACATTCACGGTGCAAAGTATCACAAATGAAGCGACTATCTTTATTGCTGCTATCAGGAATTCCTCGGGGCAATGGTGTGCAAATTCTGTTACATCAAAAAGGTCACTTGAAATTCTCGACATAATAGAGCCGACCTTGGTTTCATCATAATAAGAAAAGGATAACTTTTGCAGGTGTGAGAACATATCACGCCGCATCTCGGTTTCAATCTTTGTTCCCATAATATGACCGATAGATGCCATATAGTAATATGCAGTGGTATCAATTATACGAAGCACCAGATAAAATGCACCGCAACGCAGTATCATTCCGACGGTGAGCGCCGATATATCGCTTGATGCAGTGTTAGTGATAAAACGAACAATCATTGGAAGAATAATCTCGCACAGTGTTGTAAGTGATGCGCAGAATAAGTCAAAAATAAGTGTTGGCAAATGATTTTTGTAGTAAGGCAAAAATCTTTTTATAAGACCTGATTTATTTGTTTTCATATTATTTATTTAAACTCACTTTTAAATGTATTGAATTTTAATTATTGCTATGGTATAATTATATCAAATAGATTCTTTTAAATCAATACGATTTCGGAGACTTTATTTAAATGCGTTCATAAAAATTACATTGACTTTTTCATTATTCGCAGATTATAACACAAGTAAAATTCAAAATTTTTGATACAATAAAAACAGAAAGGAAGAATTAAATATGTCAGTATTAAAAGTAACAAATGAAAACTTTGCACAGATTAAAAACAGTGAGAAACCTGTGCTACTTGATTTTTATGCAGATTGGTGCGGACCTTGCCGTATGGTTTCTCCGCTTGTGGACGAGATTGCTGAGGAAAATCCGCAGTATCTTGTAGGTAAAATAAATGTTGATGAGCAACCGGAACTTGCTCAAAGCTTCGGTGTTGCAAGCATCCCAACGCTTGTTGTGATGAAAGCCGGCGAGGTAGTTCATCAGTCATCGGGTGCCAGACCAAAAAATGCGATACTTTCATTGCTGGAAGGTTAATTTGCGATAATACAGAGGAAATTACGATGGAGCACATTTATGATATCGTTATAATTGGCGGAGGGCCTGCCGGATATACTGCGGCATTGTATGCTGCAAGGGCAGGACTTGATACGGTGTTGCTTGAAAGAATGTCGCCGGGCGGTCAGATGGCACTCACAGGTACTATTGATAACTATCCCGGATTTGACGAAGGAGTAGACGGGTTCACTCT
>JAFPAK010000065.1 GCA_017390825.1 Clostridia bacterium | reverse complement strand
GGGCAACAGAGATACTGTGAGTATTTCTGCCATATGCAATGGAAACGCCTCTATTTGTCTTAACAGAAGCATCATTACCGCAAGCGGCGAGCTATGTGAGGAATGCGAGATACTTCTTGAGAAAGAAAAATATGACGATTACGAGCTTATGTGTGCCGCAGCAATTCTGCTTTACTGCGAAAAATACGGATTTTAGTTATACACATAATTAGTCTCACTTATTATATTTTTATAGCGAACTCCATGGCAAGCAATGCTATTCTGTCTTTTACAAGGACATTTTTATCGCCCTTTAAACTCCTTTCATCCCATTGCTCGCTGTCCAGATTATCTGTTGCATAAAAGAAATGAAATATCTCTTTCTCACGAAATCCGGCAAACGCTGCTACTGCTGAACACTCCATATCAACACAAACGCAGCCGCATTCCTTTCTTCTGTTTACTTTTTCACGGGTTTCACGATAAAAAGCGTCGGTAGTCCATACCTTGCCGAGAGTATAGCTACAGCTATATGTATCAAGCAGTTCAATAAATTCATCTTTATATTTCTTATTTACTTCAATTTCATCTGACGGCGGTGCATAGTGATAGCTTGTCCCCTCATCTCTCATTGCACTAGTCGGAATTATAACAGAACAATCTTTTATAGTTGCATCTAATACGCCGCAAGTACCGAATAATACTAACTTTTCCAAACCAAAAGCAAATACCTCCTCTAACACTCCTACACAACCGGCGGCCCCTACATATGACATAAACAGTGCGATATATACACCTTTGTAATTTGCTCTATAAATTGGAATCTTCATATTTGCAACGCTGACATATGCTATTATTTCATCCGCATTGATTTCATTACGCAGTTTTTCAAAGGTTCTGTATTCAAAGCAGGAAACTGCAATTTTCGGAAAATTCTCAATAGGCTTTATTAATTCAAAAGCGTTTATAACAGCGCAGTTATTTGCATCAAATTCTTCAAGTAACATAAATTTCTCCTTAAAAATAATAAAAGGGAAACTAAAATGAAGTTTCCCTTTTTAAAATCAGAATATAATAAAACTATAATATTATTATGCCTGTACTTTTTCAAGTGCCTGCTCAATATCAGCAATAATATCGCTGTAATGCTCCACACCGATAGACATTCTGATAAGGTCAGGTCCTACACCGCAAGCCACCAGCTGCTCATCATTAAGCTGACGGTGGGTAGTTGAAGCAGGATGCAAGCAGCAGGTCTTGATATCAGCAACATGAATCTCCATATGTGCAAGCTGTAAAGCCTCCATATAGATCTTTGCCTGTGTCTTTCCACCCTTGATGCCGTATGAAATTACACCAGAGCAACCGTCCGGCATATACTTCTTTGCAAGGTCATAATACTTATTTGATTTAAGTCCGGGATAATTCACCCAAGCTACCTTGGGATGATTTTCAAGATACTCTGCAACTCGCATAGCATTATCGCAATGAGCCGGCATACGAAGATGCAGGGTCTGAATATTCATATTAAGTAAAAATGCGTTCTGAGGGCTCATCTGCGCACCGAGATCACGCATAAGCTGTGTGCGTGCTTTGGTAATATAAGCAGCGTTTCCAAAGCTTTCTGTATAAATAACGCCGTGATAAGACTCATCCGGAGTAGTAAGCTCAGGGAATTTGCCGCTTGCCTCCCAATCGAACTTGCCCGAGTCAACAATAACACCTCCGAGCGCCACTGCATGACCGTCAAGATACTTACTTGTTGAATGAATGACGATATCAGCGCCGAACTCAAAAGGACGGCAAAGTATCGGTGTCGGAAAAGTATTATCAACGATAAGCGGTATCTTATTAGCATGTGCAACTCGTGCAAATTTCTCAATATCCAACACAACGAGCGAGGGATTGGTAAGAGTTTCGCCGAAAATCAATCTTGTGTTGTCACGAACAAGACTCTGCAACTCATCTTCGCTGATATCGGTATCAACAAAAGTAGTTTCAATTCCGAGTTTACGAAGCGTTACATCAAAAAGATTAAATGTACCGCCGTAAATAGCTGCCGCACTTATGATATGATCGCCGGATTTGCAGATGTTGGTGATAGCCATCAATGACGCTGCCTGACCTGCGGATGTGACCATTGCACCGACTCCTCCCTCAAGTGCAGCTATTTTCTGTTCAACAGCATCACAGGTAGGATTTGAAAGACGGGTATAAAAATGACCAGCGGCTTTAAGATCAAAAAGATCGCCAAGATAATCCACGCTGTCATAGCGGAATGTAGTACTCTGATATATCGGCAAAGCGCCTGCTTCACCGTTTTTGGGTGTATAACCTGCCTGAACGCAGTTAGTATTTATATGCTTCATTTTATTTTTCCTTTGCAT
>JAFPAK010000064.1 GCA_017390825.1 Clostridia bacterium | reverse complement strand
GAATTCTTAAAGTAACTGTTGTTGCAGACAGTCCTGAAAATGCAAAACTTATAGTTGATAAGATATGCATTATCGGTGCAGAAACTATAAACGATGCAATGGGCTTTGAACAAGTCAATTTCTTTGAACGCGGTCAGGAGAATTATGCTCCCGCAAACAAAACAGGGCTAAAAACCTACATAATATTCGGTTTACTTGCCGCTGTTTTGGTTTATGCCGTTTTCGTTGTTATTTTCCTGTTGGATGACACCATCCGCACAGATGAGGATATCGAGCGCTATCTTGATCTTACTATTATCGGTGACATTCCCGACGGTAACGGCGGTAGAAGAAAAAGCTCCGGATACAGATACGGATATATACAAACCTATGATACATCGGACGATGCAGAAAATAAGGAGGAATAATTATGCAATCTATTAAATTGCGTCTTCCCGGCGCAGATGATTTCTTCACCGAAGAAGCATATAAGGTACTGCGTACCAACCTTCAGTTCTGCGGTCAAGATGTTAAGGTCATCGCCATTACAAGCTGTAATGAAAATGATGGTAAATCAACCATTGCTCTGCATGTTGCGAAAAGTTTTTCAGAACTTGGCAAAAAAGTACTTGTTATTGATGCGGATATGCGTAAATCCGTTATGGCAGGCAGAAATACTACCGTAACAAATCCCAAGGGTTTAAGTGAGGTTTTAACAGGATTGTGCCAGATTTCAGAATGTATTTACACAGTCGAAGGCACTTCACTACAAGTATTATTTGCCGGTCAGTATCCACCAAATCCGGTCGAATTACTAGACGGAAAATATTTTGCAACACTTATCAGTGAAAGCCGAAAGATATATGATTATATTATTATTGATACACCTCCGCTCGGTCAGGTAATTGACGCTGCAGTTGTTGCAAAGAATTGCGACGGTACAGCCTTGGTGCTGGCAAATTCAAAAGTGCGTTATCGTCAGGCGCAGGAGGTAGTAAGCCAAATTGAAAAAAGTGGTTGTAAGCTTCTTGGTGTCATCCGCAACAACAAAAAGAAGAAAGATAGCAAACGATACTACAAAAAAAGCTACTATAAATACGCAAAGTAAAAAGGTGCTGAGCATTTAATATGCTCACACCTTTTTTAATGTTCTATCTTTTTACGCATTTCCTGCATAAAAAGATCTAGAATAAATCCTTGAGATCACACGACATGGCAGATCTGTAATTCCCACATAGTTCATTGGATACATACTACCCCACGAATTTATCTTTTGGAATTATATCAAAAATGTTGATTTTTACATCAGGTAACTTAACATTGTACGAGAAAGCAATCAAAAACGGCATGAGAAATTATCTCATACCGTTTTATATCTTTTCTCAGAGCTGTTTAGTTGAAATATCTCTTTAAAAGTCCCTCAAACGCTCTGCCGTGTCGAGCTTCATCCTTTGCCATTTCGTGAACTGTATCGTGAACAGCGTCATATCCAAGCTCTTTTGCTCTCTTTGCAAGCTCAAATTTGCCCGCTGTTGCGCCATTTTCAGCCATGTAACGGAGTTCAAGGTTTTTCTTTGTTGAATCGGTTACAACTTCACCAAGAAGCTCTGCAAATTTTGCTGCGTGCTCTGCCTCTTCCCAAGCAGCCTTTTCATAATAAAGACCAACCTCGGGATATCCCTCTCTATGTGCTACACGAGCCATTGCAAGATACATACCTACTTCGCAGCACTCGCCCTCAAAGTTTGAACGAAGACCTGCTACAACTTCCTCATCAAGGCCCTGTGCGATGCCAACCTTGTGCTCATCAGCCCAAGTAAGTGCGCCGCCTTCAGACTTTTCTAATTTTGCCTTACAGATAGGACAGACCTCTGGAACATTAGCCTCGTCACCCTCATAAACATAACCACAGATAGGACATACATACTTTGCCATAATAATTTACCTCCAAAGAATAATTTAATAATTTTTAATATTTATTTTAACAGCAGGATTTACACCTACCGTTTAAAACCATTGTTGCTCTGTCAATCTCGCAATTGAGCTTGCCTTGTGCATTAAGTAAAAATTGACTTACTTCATCGGAAAAGATATCAAAAACGGTGTTACAAGCGGTACATATAAAATGATAATGCAATCTTGTATCTCCGTCAAATCGCTCTCTATTGCCATCGCTGAAAGAGATTATCTCACCACACTCATTAAGCTGCCGCAAATTACGATATACTGTGCCGAGACTTATGTTTGGATATACCTCGCGAACAGCGGTGTATACTTCGTCTGCATCAGGATGATCGCACCGTGAACGCAGATTATGAAGAATTGCTTCCCTCTGCCTTGAATATCGCATTTCCGTTTTCATCATATCGCCTCCTTATTAAATGTAGTAATCGTTACTGTTATTATTATAGCAAATATATTTTATTTGTCAAGTCCTTTTTTTTAAATTTTTAAATTTTTTTGCAATAAAAAATCAGCCTGTTTTCAGGCTGATTTTTAGCATTTTACTTATCCAAGCAAAAAGTCGGTAGCGAGCATAACGCAAAAGCCGACAAGCAAAGCGTAAGTTGCACCCATTTCATTGCCGTGAGAATGAGTTTCGGGTATCATTTCATCGCTGATGACATATAGCATAGTACCTCCGGCAAAAGCCAAAGCGAAAGGTAATATCATTGAAGATACACTGACTGCAAAATATCCGATAAGTGTTCCGACTACCTCGATCAGTCCGGTAAACATAGCACAGATAAATGTTTTCTTTGATGAAACCCCGGCCGCTAACATAGGCCCGATAATTACCATGCCCTCAGGGATATTTTGCAGCGCTATTCCTCCTGCAATAATAATTGCCTGAGATGTATCCCCTGATCCGAAGCCAACCCCTGCCGCTATTCCCTCCGGCAGATTATGTATGGCAATTGCGGTTACAAACAGTAATACCTTATTTAAATCGGCATTATTATGCGGCTCCTGGTCGGTTCCGACTAATCTGTGCAGATGTGGTACCGCCTTATCTATAAGATTAAGACAAAGCGCACCGACAAATATGCCTGCGATCGTGATAATAAGCCCGAATTTTCCGCCATAATCAAGCGAAGGTAATACCAATCCCAACACAGCTGCAGCAAGCATAACTCCCGCTGCAAAGGAAAGTACTATATCCGAGAATTTATGTGATATCCTTTTAAATACAAAGCCCAACAGAGAGCCAAACACAGTTGCACCGCCTACACCGAGAGCGGTGAGTAATACTATTTCCATAAAAACCTCCGAAAAGTTCACTGCATTATTAATATAGTATTCAATTTGGGCATACTTTGTTAATTTGCGAGATACTCTTCGGCAAAATGAACAGCTGTAGCACCATCTGCCACAGCAGTTACTATCTGACGAAGCGCCTTTTGTCTGACATCCCCGGCAGCAAAAACCCCATCTACAACTGTACGAGTGGTTTCATCGGATATTATATAGCCTTGCTCATCAAGCTGCAGCTTGTCCTTTAAAAAATCAGTTGCAGGCCTTCTGCCAATACTCACAAAAACACCGTCACAATCTATGCGACTCTCATGTCCGTCTTTGGTACTTTTGATAATAACACCACTTACCGACTTTTCTGCAATTATTTCCGACACGGTACTGTCGAATATAAGTTCTATGTTATCTGTACTATTCAACGGCTTATGATGTATCTTCGCTGCTCTTAATGTATCACGGCGATGAACTAAAATTACTTTTTTTGCAAGTCTTGAAAGATATAATGCATCTGCTGCCGCTGAATTTCCTCCTCCGACTACCACGACAGTTTTATCCTTATAAAATCTGCCGTCACAATGAGCGCAGTAGTGAACTCCTCTGCCGGTAAAATCCTGCTCGTTTTGTATACCAAGCTTTCTCGGATCGGCACCCGTGGCAATTATCACAGTTTTAGAGAAATACACGCCGTTTTGTGTATTTACTGTTTTAATGTTTTTCGAAAACTCGACCGACACAACTTCGGTATACTCAGTTTTTGCACCAAAACGTTGAGCACCGTTTTGCATTTTCATACCCAGAGTGAACCCGTCTACTCCTTCGTCAAATCCGGGATAGTTATCAATAGTACCTGTGAGTGCCATCTGACCGCCCGGCGACATTCTTTCAAGCAACACCGTATCAAGTCCTGCCCTTGCGGCATACAGCGCTGCCGTGTATCCTGCAGGACCTCCGCCGATTATAACAATATCATAAATGTGGTCCATTTTAAAATTCCTCTGTATTTTTGAAATCAGCCTTCCAATAAAGAGAGTATTGCATTTTTCGGTCTTGCGCCTGATGACTGATGCACGACCTTGCCGTCTTTCATCACAACAAGTGTGGGGATACTTGCAACACCGAAATTTTGAGCAAGCTCCTGTTGTTCATCAACATTTATCTTTCCTACAAGATACTGCGGATTTTCCTCTGCTATCTCATCAACTATCGGAGATACCATACGGCAAGGACCGCACCAATCTGCATAGAAATCAAGCAGCACGGTTTTGCCGCTGTTTTTTACTTGCTCAAAATTATCAATTGTAACACTTAATACTGACATATTATTACTTCCTTTCTGTTATTAATTTAGGTTTTACTTGTGATTTTATACACATCATCCGATAAAAGGACGACATCTTCAGCACAAATAATCTTGAAAATATTTTTGTGAACATATTTGAATAAACTCTTTGAAATCATATTGATTTAAAAGTATCTATTTGATATAATTATACCAAAGCAATAATTAAAATTTCAGTTCTTCTTTTTCTATTCATTTTGTTATCCCTCCTGACAAAATAAATTATATCCTGGTACCATGTTAAGCACTTATAAGTGTTTGTTAACCATTGTTAAATATAGACTACTTAACAAATCATTT
>JAFPAK010000005.1 GCA_017390825.1 Clostridia bacterium | reverse complement strand
GTAATTGCAAAGGTATATGTTCCATTGTTGCCTTCAACGGTTTTCCAACCGTCAGCAGGGAGATTGTTTTTATTCAGCTCCGTAGAGGAGAACAGATATTCCACCTTGTCAACCGCAGAACCGGTTCCGTCAGCGGTAACAATTACATCCACGTTCTCCTTAAAGAACAAGCCGAAAGTGATATTATTTAAGAATTGCAACCAAGTGTTATCTTTGATAAGGATTGCGCCCGTCGGCTCGGCAGTATCTGTGATAGTAAAGGTTCCGGTCGCTGTACCTTCATAATTGCCCGTACCTGTTACGGTAACGGTCGCAGTGCCGGCATTTGTGTTATTGTTATAGGAAACAGTATAGTCCGTATCCTTTACCAAGGTCTTGCCGTTCAGCACTACGGAAACATCCGGTGTTTGTGCGTTTCCGGTGTAGTTGACAGTGTCTGCCGTGACGGTTGCGCCGCTGATAGATGCAGGCTTTACTTTATAGGTAACGCTCGCAGATTCAACGCCCAAGGTAATCGTTGCAACAATATCCTTATTTGTTACAGCTACCTTGTCGGTGTCATTGTAGCTGATCGTCGGCTTTGCATCATCGCCAAGTTGCCAATTATCGAATTGAAATGTTGCTTCTTTTGCCGTTCCGTTATAGGTCAGCTCGGTAGGAGCAACAAGTTTCACGCTGCCGCCGTTGGTATTGGTGCAGCCGTCAGCCGTGCAGGTTGCGGCGATGGTATCCTTGGCATCGTTAACCGTGTAAGTCCAGTTGTGGGTATGTTGAGCTTGTCCGCAATGCTCACATGTGCCGTTTACATAGTTATGTTCGGTACATTCTTCCCACACTAGGGTCAGTTCCATATCCCGATCAAGCACGGGTCCTACATCCCGATCCGGATCATAGGGACCATGCTGAGCGAGGTTGCTGGTAATCTCCTTCAGGATATATCCGTTCCTGGCAAAACAGTCATTCCAGGCCCAGTTACCGCCGTAGCCGTAAAACGCATAGTCCTTAGACAATGCAACCACATCATCCGAAGGATCCGCATCATACCATCTTTTTCCATAGTTGGTGTCCTTGAGATAACCACCTTCCAGATTGACAATGACGTTCAGCATAATGCCGGTGTCGATCGCAACGGTACCGTCAACCAGATTGCCGGGGATGGTCACAGTCAGGGTTTCCACATTCAGCGTAACCGGGCAGTCCTCATCCGCAAAATAATATCTATCGGTGCCGATTTCAATATATCTGACATACACCTCATCAACGGTACCTTCGCCGGTGATCTCCAGAACCACGGTCAGGTCCTTACCATGGGTAGCTCTCTCTGCTGCCACACCGTCACTGATGATGGACTTCACCGCAACTCCGGTATCGGTAGTGTGTCCAACAATCTTCACTTCATAGGTGGGTGTTTCGGCTTCACCGCCGGTGGCAGGCAAGGTGCGTGATACTGAAAGATTGGCAAACGTCTCCACGCCTTCCGCATAATTTTCCGGAACTGCAACACTTATATCCAAGCCATTTACCCAAATATTGGTTCCAAGATCAGAAGGAGCATTCACGCCGCAATAGGTGATTTCCGTTATAGCAGAGCACTGTGCAAATGCACGAGCTCCGATGCGGGTTATATCGCCCTTGATCGTCAGCTTTTTCAGGTTTTCGCATCCGGAAAAGGCGAGATTGCCGATAGCAGTAACACCGCTTTCAATCACGATTTCTTTTATCTGAGATGTTATACTGTAATACGGACGCTGGTTAACGAAGCGATAATCCGGTATCACGCCGCTGCCGCTGATAGTCAGCACGCCATCGTCAGTCAGTGTCCAGTTAACGCCATCGCCGCAAGCGCCGCTGCTAGCGGCATACGCCGTCATAGGCACATAGCTTATCAGCATCGCAAGGCAAAGCAACACGCTGAGTATTTGTTTTGAGAATTTCATTTTTGTTTTCATATCGTTTCCTCCGTGTTTGGATTATAGGAATCGGCTCTCGCCGTTATTTGTTCAATAAGATTGTTTATTGTGCTACCTGTTTTCGCTTCAGCAGGTCAAAAAGTGCCTGCTCGGTAGTTTGGTCGACGTACTCTCTGAATTTCTTCAACGTATCAAGACCAAGTTTTTTATAATTCATCGAAAGCACCTTCTTGATTTTTTCGTCACGAATTTCTTTTGGTACATTATAGATGGAAAGAATTGTTCTTAGCGCACCGTTTACTCGAATCTCTAACGGAGCAGAATCAGGTGTTGTAAATAAGGTTGCATACTCAATACCTGAAACCAAGGTTTCCGCTTCAGAGAAATATTCATCTGTCCAGTCGGGGCAATATTCCTTAAATACTTCTTTGGCTCGCTGTGTATCGTTCTTGCGAATATGTTCCATACACATCTCGCTTCGATAGGACGATATAAAGAAATCCTTTGCCACTTCATCCTGTTCACAAGCAGAAGCAATGGTCAGCAGTTCTAAGCATATTGCCATAATAGAACAGTATCCATCCTTCGCTTCGTCCTTCATCATCTTCCACTGATACTTGCATAACATTTCAACCAATTCTGCCAGCATATGTTCTTTGGTCGGAAAATGAAAGGTCATATTACCGGGACTCATATTTAATTTCTTGCACATAGAGTTTACTGTCGTTTTGGTATAACCGTCATTCAAAAAACAGTTCGCCGCAATCCGAACAATCTCACTGCGAGTAAGTTCTTTTCTGTTTACTCGTATCATGTTTATATTACTCCTCTGTCGTCTTTTATACGCCAAAATTTATTATTCTAAAAATTATCACCACTATTATAGTACATATACTACGAAATTGCAATAGTTTTTAGAAACTTCTTTATATTTATATAGAAAAGCCGGACAAGGCATAAAACTCATCCGGCTTTGTGACAGTTTGAATATTTAGTTTTAAGCTGCTCAGATCAGTGGATTTCTGACGCATATTTAGAGTGTTGCTCTGCTCCTTTCTAAAATCGCCGAAAAACCGATTTTGACCGAATTTTATGCAAATTGAGTTGGACAAAAATCAGCGAAAACCCTAGTGTTTATGCGGTTTTCTCGATGTTTGTCCTATTATACCATATTCCTCCACTCTTCTGACAATGCCAGTAGCCTTCATATATCTTTCTCCTTTTCCCGTAGGGACACCGCTCCTGCGGTGTCCGCGGACACCCGAGGACGGGTGTCCCTACAATAATTTTACAAATTACGCTTTTCCT
>JAFPAK010000063.1 GCA_017390825.1 Clostridia bacterium | reverse complement strand
TGCAACTGTACTCCATGAGGACGCTGTATTCCCCGTACATCAGGCAGGTATTCCTATCAACATCCGCAATACTAATGATCCGTCTGTTAAGGGCACAATGATCGTTGCAGATTCTAACAGTGAGATCACATCAAATATTACCGGTATCGCAGGTAAAAAGGGATTTTCCATCATCAATATCGATAAGGCTATGATGAACAGCGAGCTTGGCTTTGGCAGAAAGGTACTTCAGATACTCGAAAACTTCGGTATTTCTTTTGAGCATCTTCCGAGCGGTATTGATACAATGTCAATTGTTGTTGATTCAAAGTATGTTGATGGCAGAAAGGAAGAGATTATCAAGGCTTTGACCGATGAAGTTCTTCCGGACCATATTTCTATTGAAGACGGACTGGCACTTGTAGCAGTTGTGGGCAGGGGCATGAAGAAGATACCCGGTACCGCAGCAAAACTGTTCTCCGCTATAGCAAAGGCAGGGATTAATATCCGCATTGCTGATCAAGGCTCAAGCGAGCTTAACATTATTATCGGTGTTGATGAGTCACAGTTTGAGGATGCTATTAAGGCTATCTACTATTCATTTTATAATAAATAAGCCAATTATACAACGGACGGGATATACGCCCGCCGTTGTATTTTTATGTCCAATAGGTGAAATTAATGAAAAGATTAAGAAAACATTATGAAATAGATATGTGTAACGGCTCGCTGTTTCCGAAGCTTATCCGTTTTGCACTTCCTGTAATGCTTTCGGGTATGCTCCAGTTGCTGTTCAATGCAATGGATACTATCGTTGTTGGTAGATTTTCAGGGAGCGAAGCTCTTGCAGCAGTTGGCTCGACATCGTCGCTGATAAGCCTTATAATTAATCTATTTATAGGTGTTTCGGTAGGTGCAAATGTTATAACTGCGCGGTATTACGGCGCTCACAGCGATAAAGATGTTCACGAGACGGTGCATACATCAATGGTGGTAGGACTTATCAGCGGTATTGCGGTAATGATAATCGGTGTTGCTCTTGCAAGACCGGCGCTGTCATTGATGGGCACTCCCGAAAATGTACTTGACGGCGCAACATTGTATATGCGGATATATTTTTTAGGTATGCCGTTCTTTACTGTATATAATTTCGGCGCAGCAGTGCTTCGTGCAGTAGGTGACACAAAGCATCCTTTGTATTTCCTTACCACTGCAGGCGTTATAAATATACTGCTCAATCTGTTGTTTGTAATCGTATTTAAAATGAGCGTTGCCGGCGTTGGAATAGCAACGGTAATATCGCAGATAGTATCTTGTGTGCTTATTGTCGTTTGTATGTGCAGAAACAACGGCTCATACCGTCTGAATCTGAAAAAACTGAAGGTTAATAAATCCAAACTTAAAGCAATAATTCTTATAGGTCTTCCTGCCGGTCTACAAGGCACGGCACTTAATTTCTCAAATGTGCTTATACAGTCATCAGTAAATTCATTTGGTGCTCTCGCAGTTGCAGGCAATACTGCTGCAAGCAATATCGACGGTATGATATATGTTGCAGTCAATTCTGTATCGCAAACGGCGCTTTCGTTTATTTCGCAGAATTTCGGAGCAGGTAATTATAAGCGCATACAGAAAATATTTTTTGAGTGTATCGGTATTGTATTGGCAGTAGGCGGAATGTTAGGCATATTTTCTTATGCTTTCGGTCGTCAGTTACTCGGCATATACAGTTCAGATGCGGATGTAATAGCATACGGTATGATCAAGGTTACATATATGTGTCTGCCTTATGCAATGTTCGGTATAATGGATACTATTGCCGGCGCCTTGCGTGGACTCGGTGAGGCGATCGCACCAACTGCCATATCGCTGTTCGGCACCTGCGCTCTCAGAATAGTATGGATATATACTGTTTTTGCATATTTCAAAACGCTTGACAGCTTGTTCATCTCATATCCCGTTACATGGTGTATCACGATAATACCGTTGTTAATATGCTATATTGCCGTCAATAAAAAAATTAAAAATAAAATGAATATGCAGAAGAAATAAGCTTCAATGGAGACGCCTTGTAAATAGGCGGTCTCCATTTTTATTTATACAAAAATATGACACTAAAGAGCGCATCTTAATACATAGTGCATTTTTATGAATTGTTTTCAACATTATTGTTGACATTTTGTATATATTGTGTTACTATAAAATTACAATATAGTAATGAGTTGGTAATATGAAAACAAATTGCAAAAGAATTATTAGTATTTTAATA
>JAFPAK010000062.1 GCA_017390825.1 Clostridia bacterium | reverse complement strand
TTGAAATGCTCTCTCCCATTACAGAGGAGGAGCATGAAATACTGAATAATAAAGGTATGATAGACCAGAGTATTTATATGGAAAAAGGCAGCAATATCGTAAACAGCAAAAAGCTGCTTTGTCAAGGCAAGCTTATTAGGATCAGACCTCATACAAGATTTATAGATTTTCCAAAGCACTCGCACGATTACATTGAGGTTGTATATATGTGTAAGGGTAAGACAACGCATATCATCAACGGCAATACTATAATACTCGAAGCGGGTGAACTACTTTTTTTAAACACAAATGCCGTGCAGGAGATAAAGCAAGCAGGTGCAGATGATATAGCGGTCAATTTTATTATTTTGCCGCAGTTTTTTGATAAGGTGCTTGATATGATAGGTGAGGAGGAAACACCGCTTAAAAGCTTTGTTTTAGACTGTCTTTCACGCAAGAATACAGGTAACAGCTATCTATATTTCAAGGTTGCTGATATACTTCCTGTTCAGAATTTGGTGGAAAATCTGCTTCACACTCTTATATCTGATGTGCCAAACAAGCGCAATGTAAATCAGATCACAATGGGGCTTTTATTCTTACAGCTTATGAATTATACAGACAGGCTTTGTATTGAGCAGCATACCGATGCTTTGCTGCTAAAAGTATTCAGATACATTGAAGAGAATTACAACACAGGCAGTCTTTCGCAGCTTGCTCAAACTCTGCACTATGATCTTTATTGGCTTTCGCGTGAGATAAAACGGCTGACAGGGAAAAACTATACCGAGCTTTTGCAGGAAAAGCGGCTTTCGCAAGCGGCATTTTTACTCAGAACCACCGGAATTAATATAGCTGATATTTCACTTGCTGTGGGATATGAAAATATAAGCTATTTTCATCGACTGTTTTCAAAGAAATACGGCATTTCACCAAGAAAATACCGTATGTGCAAATAAGGACACTTTTTTAAACTAAATCAAGACCTTTAACACCTCTTTTATATTCGGTATAATTAAATCCGGAAAGAGGTGTTTTTTATTGTACCATTTAGCAATAGATATTGGCGCATCAAGCGGAAGACATATTTTAGGCTCTTTGGTTGATGGAAAGCTGCAGCTTGAAGAGATATACCGCTTTGAGAATAATATTAAAAACGAAAACGGCACGCTTATCTGGGATATTGAAAATTTAGTCAGCGAGGTTATAAGCGGAATAAAAAAGTGTAATGAGCTTTGTAAGATACCTGCAACTGTTGCAATTGATACCTGGGGTGTTGATTATGTGCTTTTAGATGAGGATAAAAAAGAACTTTTCCCTGTAGTATCGTATAGGGATAGCCGGACAGATGCAGCCGAAAAAGAAGTAGCAAGGCTTTTGCCGCAAAGCGTATTATATTCAAAAACAGGAATACAAAAGCAAAATTTCAATACTGTTTATCAGCTTTATTGTGATAAAATTAGCGGAAAACTGGATAATGCAAGGCATTTTTTGATGATACCCGATTATCTTTCGTTTAAACTTACCGGCGTTATCAAAAATGAATATACCAACGCGACCACTACAAATATTGTAAATGCCGTAACCAAAACATGGGATGACGAGATACTGTCAACATTAGGCATACCTAAATACATTTTCAGCGAGCTTTCGTTGCCGTCGACTGAGGTAGGCGATTTTACAAAAGAGCTTCAACACAAAGTCGGTTTTAATGCAAAGGTGGTGCTTTGTCCGTCACACGATACGGCATCTGCTGTTGCCGCCTGTCCCATAGATGATGAAAGTGTGTATATTTCCTCCGGAACATGGAGCCTTATTGGCACGGAGAATACAGCTCCGGTTTTGAGTAAAAAGGCGCTTGCTGCAAATTTTACCAACGAAGGCGGAATAGAATACCGTTACCGTTTTTTAAAAAATATTATGGGAATGTGGATTTTTCAAAATATTCGCCGAAATATAGATAAATCTTTGAACTATGATGAAATGATGAAGCTTGCTAAAAAAAGCTATTTAACTGATACTGTTGATCCAAATCATCCGAGTTTTTCTGCACCGGAAAGCATGATTAATGCGATAAGAAATTATCTTTCGAAGCCTGATATGCCTCTTTCAGATGTGCTTGCAATTGTATATCATTCGCTTGCAAGATCGTACGATATTGCTATCAAAGAGATAGAGCATATCAGCGGCAAGGAGATAAAGACAATACATATTGTAGGCGGCGGCAGTAAGGATGAATATTTAAATCAACTTACCGCATATTACACGGAAAAAAAGGTCTTTGTAGGTCTTACGGAGGCAACTGCGACCGGTAATCTGATTTCACAGATAATGTACAGTAATAGTATGACGCTTGAAGAAGCAAGAGATATAATCAGAAATACATTCGACATAAGAGAGGTAGAATAAATGGGCAGATATCTTGATGCAAAAGAAAAGTATGCAAAATGGGGTGTTGATACCGAGGCCGCAATCGAAAGGCTCAAAAGTGTGCCAATTTCGCTGCATTGCTGGCAGGGTGATGATGTGCGTGGTTTTGACCAAAAGGTAGATTCACTTTCCGGCGGAATTCAGACTACCGGTAATTATCCCGGCAGAGCACGCACTCCCGAAGAATTAATGGCCGATATTGACGTAGTGCTAAAGCTTTGTCCGGGTACTAAAAAGCTTAATCTTCACGCCTGCTATGCCATTTTTGATGATGAAAACGGCGGTTGGGTAGACAGAGATAAAATAGAGCCGAAGCACTTTAAAAAATGGGTGGATTTCTGTAAAGAAAGGGGACTGGGATGCGATTTCAATCCCACGTTCTTTTCTCATCCTAAATGTGATCCGTTGACATTGTCAAGCCCGAATGAAGAAACACGAAGCTTTTGGATCGAACATGGCAAGGCTTGCATCAGAATTTCACAGTATCTTGCCGAAGAGCTAGAACAGCCTTGTATTATGAATATCTGGACGGGTGATGGTTTCAAGGATATACCGGCGGACAGAATGGGACCGAGAATACGCTACAAGGATTCGCTTGATGAAATACTTTCAGAGCCGTTTGATTTCGATAAAGTCAAGCCATGTGTTGAGTCAAAAGTATTCGGTATCGGCGTTGAGGCATATACTGTGGGAAGTGCAGAGTTTTCGCTTTCCTATGCTGCCGCCAACAGCAATAAATGCATTCCGCTTATGGATAACGGTCATTATCATCCGACTGAAGTCGTATCGGATAAGATACCTGCGCTTCTTGCTTTTTTCCCTGAGATCGCACTTCATATAACAAGACCTATCCGTTGGGACAGCGATCATGTTGTATTGCTTGACGATGAAACTAAAGAGATATGTAAAGAGATCGTGCGTTGCGGGGGTCTTGATGGTAGAGTTAAGATAGCACTTGATTATTTTGATGCTTCTATCAACCGCATTGCCGCATGGACCGTGGGACTTCGCAATGTACAAAAGGCACTGCTTATGGCGTTGCTCACGCCGGATACATGTTTCAAAGCCTTGCAGGATAATGATGATTGGACACAGCTTATGATCTTACAGGAGGAACTGAAAACTATGCCGTTTGGCGATGTATGGACAGAATACTGTACACGCTGCGGTGTAGCAAATGACGGTGAATGGTTTGGCGAAGTTCAGAAATACGAAAGAGAAGTTTTGAGTAAAAGAGGAAAATAAATAATGAAGGATATTTTAACTGCTCCATTTGTGGAGGAAATGAAAAAGACTACCGCTAATATGTACCGTCTTGGTTGGGACGAAAGAAACGGCGGCAATATCAGCTATATGCTGGACAAGAATGAGGTGGCAGACTATCTTGATCTTAACAATGTGATCCGTACTATTCCAATCGGATTTGATGCAACAGCGCTGATCGGCAAAATATTTATCGTCACAGGAACAGGTAAGTATTTCAAAAATGTTGAATTTGACCCCGCTAACAATCTTGGCATCATCCGTATTGCTGCTGACGGGACAACTGCCGAACTGCTTTGGGGTTATGAGGATGGCGGTAAATTTACCAGTGAGTTACCGGCGCATCTTATGAGCCATATGGCAAGACTGAAAGTTGATCCTGAAAACCGTGTTGTAATGCATTCACATCCCACAAATACACTCGCTATGAACTATGTTCATCCGCTCAATGACAAGGAATTTACACATACACTTTGGGAGATGTGTACCGAGTGTATCGTCGTTTTTCCTGACGGCATCGGCGTTCTTCCGTGGATGCTTTGCGGCACTAATTCGATAGGTGAGGCGACTGCCAAAAAGATGGAGGAATTCAGACTTGTTGTCTGGGGTATGCACGGAATTTACGGTGCAGGCAAAACAATGGATGAAACCTTTGGACTTATTGAAACGGTTGAAAAAGCAGCTCAGATATATATGCTTACCGCTCATTTGCCGAGAGTGAATACCATAAAAGACAGCGAAATGCAGCAGCTTGCCGAATCCTTTGGTGTTAAGTACAGAAAAGACTTTTTATATTTATGAAATAATCACACTAATTAGATTGATCAAAACGAGAGTTATGTATGAAGGCAACAGGAATTGTTAGAAGGATTGAGGCTCGTGTTATAATAACGCAAAAGGTTCCCTAAAGCTTTATAACTATTGGGTTTTTGAGTGATCTTTAAGAAAAAATTCGTAAAATCGGCTATTTTCGACTTAAAATGCGAAGGGAGGGCCGTTTTTCACTACGGTGTTGCAGCCAAAATTAAATATTCAAACTGTCACAAATAAAGCCGGATGTGCGCTGTAGGTTCATCCGGCTTTTGTATTTGTAAAATCGAATTTACGGAGCGTGGTTTTGTGAAATCGTTAAAACACATAGAAATTTGAAAGAATTTATGATATAATGTAATTTACGAAATGATACTTACGCATAAATGGGTCTGAAAGAAGGCGATGTAGTGGTCAAAATTGCAATATGTGACGATGAGAAAAAATACTTGGATACGTCCGCAGCTTTTCTCTTGGAATATGCCGCTTTGCGGAATGTTCGCATTTCGGCAGAGCAATTTGATACGCCCTCTGACCTTTTGGATACACTTGATAAAGGTGAGCATTACGATATATACCTCTTGGATGTTTATATGCCCGGCGTAACGGGTGTGAGCGTTGCGACTGAGCTAAGACGGAGAAACGATGAAAGTCCTATAATCTTTCTGACCTCCTCTCGCGATCATGCAGTAGAAGCATTTGGAGTGGGTGCTACCCATTATCTGCTGAAGCCTTACACCAAGGATGACTTTTTTGCGGCGATGGATAAGGCAATGCGCAGCATAGGGCAAGATAAGCCGAAAACCGTGCTGATGAAAACGGCAAACGGATATTATAAT
>JAFPAK010000061.1 GCA_017390825.1 Clostridia bacterium | reverse complement strand
GTTCATTTTCCACCGCAGCTGGGCGCTTATATATTTCACAGTCAGCCATTTCTCAATGCATACATCAGCTCGAAGATGACCTGAATGTTCAGCTCTTTGTAAGAACAAGAAAAGGTGTATCACTCACAAACGAAGGGAAAATTCTTTTTTTGAAGGTTGAAAATGCAATCAACTCGATAGAACAGGGCGAAAGCCAGCTTGAAAGACTTCGCCATCTTGAATCGGGCGAGCTTCGAATTGCTGCAGGCGATACGATCACAACGCACTTTCTTTTGAAGCATCTTGAGGATTTCCATGCTACGTATCCCGATATCAGAATTGAAATGGCAAACTCCTATTCCTCCCAGATGCTCACGCTTGTGAAAGAAGGAAAGGCAGATCTTGCCTTTGTCAATATGCCAATGGAGGACGAGGAGCTTACCTTTGAAGAATGCCTTGAAATCAACGATATTTTCGTCTGCGGTCCTGATTTCGAGAATAAGGCATCTTATTCATGGGAAGAAGTAGCGGGGTTGCCGTTGATCCTTATTGAAAAAAACGCATCATCACGGCACTTTCTTGAAAAGAACTTCAACGAAAAGAACATATCTTTAAATCCGCAAATTGAGGTAGCAGTACACGATTTGCTGATTCGTTTTGCTTCTATTCATCTTGGTATTTCGTGCGTTGTTGAACAATTTGCAAGCGAGGAGTTGGAAAAAGGTATCATCAAGAGAATCCCGCTTGACCCGCCGTTACCGAAACGAAGCATCGGTTGTGCTTACCTAAAAAACGCACCGCTTTCCTATGCTGCAAAAGCATTTTTAGATTCAATTAATTAAATTACAATAGAACTTCAAATGAGAAGGCACCGCATTTTCAGCGGTGCCTTCTCATTTGTGTATACAGTATTATTTCAAATAGAGCGCTATACGGAAAGTAACATTGGGATGGCGGTTGCTTCCCGGTAACGGATCGCGGAGCGCCGCCGGATAGGACGAGCCGGGACAGGCACCGCCCATCAAATTGTATCCACCGCCACGCATAACATAATGTCCTGAACCGTAGCGTTCTTGCGTCCATTCCCAATTGTTGCCTGCAAGGTCATATATATTACTTCAGGGAAATGCCATATTCAGAGAACAAAAGAAAGAGTATACCTTTCATCCGTATAAATATGATTATTGAATACACCGGCTTTACCGAAATAATTGACAGCAGATTGGCTTACGAATGGCATAAGCTGTTATCCCGATATAACCGATAATTCTTACTGTTGCAAATGTAATTTTATTTTGACCGTTTAATAAAAATATTTAAAATAGTGTACCGTGATGCTTTGTTAAAAGTGCAAAACTTTAAAGTGTTAAAGTAGGCTGCTTTTTGTGAAATTTTGCGGTTGACGGCAGATTTTCACGGTGCTATAATTACGACAATTTAATAACGCAGTAAACAAACGCGATGACGAGGAGCGGCAGATTAATCCTGCATCAGAGAGCCGATGGTTGGTGTGAATCGGCGGACGGATTTATCAAGGCTAAATCACCTCCGAGCGGCGAGCCTGAAAGAATTTTTGAGTAAGGCAGACGGAGCCCGACCGTTACAGCGGGGAGCGATGTTAGTCGTGTGTATTTGTAGTGTAACTACCGATAAAAGCTATGACGAGGAATAAGCAGTCTGAACCGGCTTACAGAGAGTTGACGGATGGTGCGAGTCAACGGAAGGTCTTATTTGCGAGCTCTCCTCTGAGCAGCCTACCCGAACCAATCTTTATGATACAT
>JAFPAK010000060.1 GCA_017390825.1 Clostridia bacterium | reverse complement strand
GCCGATGTAGGCGTGCTCCCACAAATCCAGGGACAAAAGGGGCATATAGGGCGCCGGCGGCAGATCGTATCCCCTTGTAGTCACAAGCCGCAGACGCGTCACGTGAGATCGATTCTCGGTACAAAGCCACAGAAAACCTCCCGTCTGCATCCGCTTGGCTTCCTCGCGGAAGATATAGAAAAAGCTGTCCGCTGAGCCGAAGGACCGCCTGAGCACCTCACACACACCCTCCCCCGGCAGATGTTCCCCCTCCTCCGCCGTCAGATAGCGGAAATAGTATTCGTGACAGGCGATCCCGCCGGCGCTGAACCGCACGTCCTCCCGGATCAGCCGGGGCAACTGAAACGCCCGTCGGCAGATCTCCTCCGCTTCCAATCCGTGCATCACGGGAAATCCGTCGATCAGCACACTCAGATCGGCGCACAGCCGTCCTACGATCACGTGAATATGTACGTCCATGGTCTGCCGATCCGCCAGCGGCAGACATGCCCCACACCCAAAGGTGGGCTGGGGCGGTGTAATTCTGTATCGCTCCACTGTATCCCTCCCATTCCATTTGTTAATACATATGAAAAAGGACCGTTTTTTATACGGTGCGGCGGATTTCGCAGGATGTTTGGCGGGTGCGGAAATTGAGGTTATTTTAGGCATGCGCCTTTCGCCCAAAAAAAGAGATGGGTACAGCGGGACAGATTGAATTTCCCGCACTTTTGTGGTATAATTAAGTAAAAGACATGTATAAGCGGTTCGATAAACTAAAAATTAACCAACATAATTCACAAAGATAGGAAATATACTTATGAAAATTGTAAAAACACTACCTGGGATAGGGCTTTCTTTTGCAATTGCTATCTTGGCTCTTTGGCTTGAAAGTCTGCTGCCAATACATATTATCGGTGCGTCCGTTATCGCTATGTTTATCGGCATGGCACTCAATTATTTTTTAAGAAAAACAAGCGTTTTTAATTCGGGAGCAAGGTTCACGTCTAAAAAAATCTTGAAATTTGCTATTATCTTACTAGGGCTTTCGCTTAATATCAACACCATTTTTGAGGTGGGAAAAATGTCCTTACTCGTGATGGTGTTTACGCTACTCACTTGTTTTGGCGGTGGGTATTGGATAGGCAGAGCCTTAAAGCTCAACTGGAAGCTGTCCAACTTAATTTCCGCAGGCACGGGTATTTGCGGTGGTTCAGCAATAGCAGCAATTGCTCCGACGATTGACGCAGATGATAACGACGTTGCATACGCTATGTCGGCGACGTTTCTGTTTGATATGGCGATGATTCTGTTATTTCCGATTATGGGCAGGGCGCTCGGTATGACCGACATTGCGTTTGGGCTTTGGGCGGGAACTGCAGTAAACGATACCTCGTCCGTAGTGGCAACGGGTTATGCCTTTTCCGAAGCGGCAGGCGATTTTGCTACGATGGTGAAGCTTACGAGAACGCTTTCCATTATTCCCACCGTTTTGGTGTTTGCATTTGTCAATCTTGGACTTAAGAGAAAAGAAGCGAAGCGCAACGGCTTGGACGAGATCGAATTAAAGGCAAAATTCAGCATAAAAAAAATCTTTCCTTGGTTCATCGTTGCCTTTGTTGCGATGTCCGCAGTGGCAAGTATATTGACCATTCCTTCGGGGATACTTGTACACACTAAATCCGCAAGTAAATTTTTAATGGTAGCGGCGCTTGCGGCGATTGGGCTGAATACCTCTTTTTCGAGCATGAAAAAGTCGGGAATTCGTCCTATGATACACGGGTTTATTATTTCCGCACTTGTGGTAATCGTTGCGTTAGTCGTTGAAATTGCGATGGGTATCGTTGCTTTTTAACCATATCCGTTTAACGATCGATAAAAACAAATCCCACCATGTCGAACCGATGAGAGCGGAGGCTTCCCCTCCGCTCTTGTTATATTTCGTGATCATTCGCTGCAAAACAAAAAACGGCACATTCCCGAAGGAATTGCCGTTTTTGGAGCTACTGGCCGGACTTGAACCGGCGACCTGCTGATTACGAATCAGCTGCTCTGCCAACTGAGCCACAGTAGCATAACACCGCTTCCATATTATACTATACCCACCCCCCAATGTCAAGAACATTTTGATTTTTTTGCGCACTTTGAAAAAACGGCTTGCCATGGGACAAGGTATGCGATATAATAATACGTAGATAGAATCCCACGAAATTTTACGAATCATAAGGAGTTTATTATGGGTACTTTCTTCTCGGATTTCAAAAAATTTATTTCGAAGGGTAACGTGATCGATCTCTCCGTCGGCGTTGTCATCGGCGGCGCGTTCGGTAAGATCACCTCCAGCCTGGTGGCGGACATCATTATGCCGCTGGTCGGTCTGGCTGTAGGCGGTCTGGACGTTTCCCAGTGGAAGATCGTTCTGAAGGAAGCCGTTCTGGCAGCCGACGGTGTCACCGTGGAAACCGCTGAGGTAGCCGTACGGTACGGCAACTTCATCCAGATGATTCTGGACTTCCTCATCATCGCATTCAGCATCTTCTGCGTTGTCCGTGTCATCAACAAGCTCCG
>JAFPAK010000059.1 GCA_017390825.1 Clostridia bacterium | reverse complement strand
GCTGATACGGATCGTAGCCCTTTTCACGCATCGCCTGTATGATATATTCCATTGTTTTGTTAAACTCTTGACTGCTCAAAAAGAGCCACCTCCAATCCGTTCAATTTCAGTCTGTTACAGTTCCAGACTGTTTTCATTCAACAAAAATTCCTTCACGCCCATCGTTACATATTACCTTAATAAAACCATTCTGCTTTCTTGCGATCAGTTTGTTCAGATATAAGTCGCGTTTAATCCCCATAATATCATCCACTTAATTTTTTTGCCACAAGCGGCATATTTATTAACTGCATTATAATAGATACCCCTCGAAAAATCAATAGTTGTGCGCATAGTTAATATCTTGCCACAAGCGGAGGTTTTATGAACTGAAAGTATCATCAGCAAAAGGATGCAACACAAGCCACCTCATCGCTTAATCCTACTTTCCGCTATCTCCATAGTTTGAAAGCACACGAGCTGAAGGATCGTTTACGTCGCAGCCCTCCCAAGACTTGTTCGGCATCCAGAAATCAACGATCATTTCTGCCTGACCGGGATAATACTTCTCAAAAATTTCGCGATAAAGCAGAGATTCCTTCGTAAACGGTGTAGCGTGGGTGTATTTCTTGCGGGCGGCTTCAAATTCTTCATTCGAATACTTTTGTTCGGCATATTCTTTCAGATAATCCACCATAGAATGTCCTACCGCGTCGGAGAAAGCAGCTTTCTCACGCCACAGGATCTCATCAGGAAGGTATCCGCCACTTTCAAAAGCGTGGCGGAGCAGATACTTACCCTTGCCGTATTTGTTCAGCTTCATTTCCGGGTTAAGGGCCATTACATATTTTACAAAATCAAGATCACCGAAAGGCACTCTTGCTTCAAGCGAGTTTACAGAAATACAACGGTCGGCACGGAGCACATCATACATATGAAGTTCACGGATACGCTTCTGTGCCTCTTTCTGAAATGCTTCTGCCGACGGAGCAAAGTCGGTGTATTTATAACCGAACAGTTCATCGGAAATTTCCCCGGTCAAAAGTACGCGGATGTCGGTCTGCTCGTGGATCGCTTTGCAGATGAGGTACATACCCATACTGGCACGAATGGTCGTAATATCAAAGGTGCCGAGCATATAAATCAGTCCGTCAAGCGTGGCAATGATCTCATCGGGCGTCATATAGATCTCCGTATGGTCACTGCCGATATAATCAGCAACCTGTTTTGCGTATTTCAGATCAATAGCATCCTCGCTCATGCCGATGGCAAAGGTTTTGATTGGTGCTTTACTTTTTCTGGCGGCAATAGCACATACCAGGGATGAATCAAGTCCGCCCGAAAGCAAAAAGCCTACCCTTGCATCAGCAACAAGACGTTTTTCCACACCTGCCACCAACTTTTCGCGAATATTAGTACACGCGGTCTCAAGGTCATCGTGGCAAACGGTATCCACCTCGGCAATATCGCAATAGCAGATAAATTTGCCGTCTTTGTAGTAATAACCGGGAGGAAATGGCATAATCTTATCGGTAAGTCCTATAAGGTTTTTTGCCTCACTGGCAAACAGAATCACACCATTACCGTCATAACCATAGTATAACGGGCGAATGCCGATGGGATCGCGGGCTGCAATATACTCACCTGTTTTTCCGTCATAGATAATGCAGGC
>JAFPAK010000058.1 GCA_017390825.1 Clostridia bacterium | reverse complement strand
GAACAAACGATTTTGGGAACCGCAAGAGTTTCGCGGAAGCGCAGTCGGATGGGATAGACAAATTGATGTCTTAACGCCGTCTATAAAACAATTAATATGCGGGTATGGCGGAATTGGCAGACGCGCTAGATTCAGGTTCTAGTCGGGATTCCTCGGTGCAGGTTCAAGTCCTGTTACCCGCACCAAATCGAGTGTTCATAACCAACTTGAATGTTGGAAATGGACACTCGATTTTGTTTTCTAATGTTTGGATTTTGCTGCGTTGCTTTTTTTCTCTTTGGTGATATAATGTATATAAGCATTAACTTAAACTACATATAAATCATATCAGGAGAATAGGATGGAAGAAAAACGGGTAAGAATTTGTGATATTGCCGAAGAGCTAGGGTTGAGTACTGCAACGGTGTCTAATGTACTGCACGGAAAGACGAAAAAAATCTCAGATGAAACCGTACAAAGAGTACAGTCACTTTTGGAAGAACGACAATATATTCCGAGTATGGCAGGGATACTGCTTGCACAGAATGATTCAAAGATCATAGGCGTTGTAATTAACAATCATGAGAAATATGAGAAGCATGCTCTTGAAGATGTGTTTATTGCATCCTCGCTCAATTATTTATCTGCGGAAATAGAGAAAAGCGGTCAATTTATGATGGTAAAAACGACTACTGAAACAGAGGAAATCATAAGATTCGCTTCTATGTGGAATATGGATGGGCTTATATTGATCGGCTTTTGTGAGACTGATTATATGTATTTAAGAAATCATATGCGAATTCCTTTTGTTGTATATGACGGATATGTTGACAAAGCAGAACGCATATGTAATATAACTATTGATAATTATGACGGGGGATTTCAAGTCGGACAATATTTTCAAAAGAAAGGACATAGTCGTGCACTTTGTATCGCTGATAATCAGATTCATGTTGATAAAGAGCGTTATGAGGGATTTTGCGATGGATTTATAAAAGAAAAGGCGGACTTCATGCTGATACCTATGCAGCAGGCTAAACGCAGAGCGTTTTATCTTGAAAACCTTGAAGTATTCCGTAATTATTCTGCTGTTTTTGCTGTTTCTGATTATTATGCAATAGAACTAATGCAGTTTTTTATCGAGCAGGGGATTTCAGTTCCGCATGATATTTCTGTTGTGGGTTTTGATGATACGCCCATGTGTAATATGGTTTTTCCGACTTTAACATCGGTAAGACAGGATGGGGCTTTGCGTGCTGAAATTGCTGTAAATAAACTTCGTGAGCTAAAAGATAGCAAAGAAACACAAACAAATATTATGTTGTCAGTTAAATTGATCGAACGAGCAAGCAGCTGTTGAGGAAGAAATAAGGTCAGGTGTTGAATTTGTACAAGAATTACAAATCCAGCGCCTGATTTTTGTGATGGGTTATGCGTTTAACCTTTGAAGTGGTCGCATCGAAATATTATAATAACAATGTAACATTTATCCGGAGGAATGATCAATGAAAAGCAAAAACAGTTTTTTTCGTACAGTATGTAATCTTGCTATACCTGTAGCACTTCAGTCTATGCTTCAGGCTTCTTTTAGTGTGGTTGACCAAATTATGATCGGTCAGTTAGGCAGTACAAGCGTTGCAGGAGTAGGTCTGGCGGGTAAGTTTTCTTCGGTTTTTTCCGTTGTGGTTTCGGCAATAGGAGCAGTAGCAGGAATTATGATATCTCAATACATGGGTCAGCGCCATCAAAAAGAAGTTCGTAAAAGCTTCAAGGTTAATTTACTGTTTGCAATCGGGATAGCAGGAATTTTCACTGCGTTGTGTATATTGATTCCAAGACAGATCATGGGGCTGTATACACAGGATGATAACACCGCAGCATTGGCGGCGAATTATCTTATAATTATTTCGGGAACATTTTTGCCTCTTGCCGGCGCAACCTTGCTTTCAACATTGTTCCGATGTATGGAAAAAACAGTATTGCCGCTTATCGCCAGTATTGTTGCGGCTTTTTTGAATACAAGTCTTAATTATATATTGATTTTCGGAAAATTGGGATTTGAACCGATGGGTGTTGCCGGAGCGGCGATTGCAACAGTTGTTGCACAATTGATAAATATGTTGGTCTTGCTTGTATTCTTAATTAAATATAAAGATGAGTTTAAAGAGAATAATTCGGTCAAGGCGGAGGATGTAAAGTTTAACTTTAAACAATATGCTTATATGTTATTACCGGTTCTTGTTTGTGAATTTATGTGGAGTCTGGGCGAAAATGTATATGCTGCCATATACGGTCATCTTGGAACTGATGCGTGCGCTGCAATGACCCTTATTAACCCGGTTCAAAGCTTGATGATCGGCGCATTATGCGGATTGTCGCAGGCGGCAGGAGTAATTGTGGGAAAGAAACTTGGGAATAATGAATATGATGAAGCATATAAGGCATCTGAAAGATTAATATATTACGGCCTTTTAGGCTCGGTATGCCTATCTGCTATAATAATATTATTACGCTATTATTATGTAGATCTGTATCAGGTAAATCAGACTGTAAAATTACTTGCAAAGCAGATTCTGATAGCCTATGCGATAATTGCTCCGTTTAAAGTTCTGAATATGATCGTAAGCGGTGGAATTCTACGAAGCGGAGGCAAAACAAAATATGTAATGATGATAGATTTGATAGGAACATGGGTATTTGGTGTTCCGCTGGGACTAATCTCAGCGTTTTTACTTCATTTTTCAATACCGTATGTTTATTTTATTCTATCATTAGAGGAGTGTATCCGCTTTTTAATATCTATAATAGTTTTCAAAAAGAGGCAATGGATGCGTACCTTAAAATCCTGAAATTAAACATTTTTCAGTATATTTCTATCGCCAATGTGTCAATATAGAGTGTGGTGATGGATTTGAGTAGTAAGGGTTATTTTAAGGGATGGTATTTTAAGTGCTGCGGCAGGGATGGTACTGTGGCATTCATTCCGGCGTATCATTGTGACGGTAAAACAGAAACTGTGTCATTACAGATAATAACCGATGATGAGGTTTTTAATATACCTTTTGATACATTGGAATACACAGAAAAGCCGTTGAATGTGAACCTTCGTGGTTGTGCATTTTCGAAAAAGGGAATAGCTATTGGTATCGATAATGAAATAATAAAACTTTCCGGCACGCTTCGGTTTCGTTCGCTTTCGCCTATAAAGTACGATATTATGGGACCGTTCAGCGTAGTTCCGTATATGCAATGCCGGCATAGTGTTTACAGTATGCGCCACCGTATTGACGGTACTCTCATATTCAACGGAAGGCAGCTTGATTTTCAAAACGGTGTTGGATACATCGAGGGGGACAGCGGTCGCTCTTTTCCGAGAAGGTATATCTGGACACAATGTAGTTTTGAACAAGGAGCTTTGATGCTGTCGGTTGCCGATATTCCATTGTTCGGTCTTCATTTTACCGGTATTATCGGTGTGGTTTTATTAGGCGGAAAAGAATACCGTATCGCAACATATCTCGGAGCAGGTGTAAAATATATTGGAAAAGATACCGTTACCGTTAAGCAACGGGATTATCAGCTTACTGCAACGCTGATAGAGAGTAATGCACATCCGTTGTATGCACCGGTGTGCGGCAAGATGAACAGAACTATACATGAAAGCGCATCATCTAAAGCATATTATCGTTTTTCGTATAAGGAAAAAACGCTTTGCGAATTTGAAAGTAATAGTGCCGGCTTTGAATTTGAGTATAAAACTGAAAATTAATGTTGCTTGTCTGATAAAAATCCCCTTAGTGTAGTCTTGAAAATTTTTTATTTCAAGACTACACTAAGGGGATTTTTATTATTATGAAGTGTCTGTCTACGGTCGCTTTTTTACTTATATGTTTGCAATATGCTTTCTGCTACCTCTCGTTTTGTGACGCAGCGATCCATAGCTTGCTTTTCGATATATCTGTGAGCGTCCTCCTCCGTCATTTTGCAGGATTCAATAAGTGCCCATTTTGCACGGTTGACGATACGAATCTCCGCCATTTTATCCTCAAGAGAAACAGTTTTCTTTTCAAGTCGGCGTAGGCGTTCTCTGGTTGCACGCATATAATCAAGAGATTGTGACATCATCGGCACAGAGGTCGGCTTTCTTAAAGTCAGCACACCGTAATCGACTACTTTTGCATAGGTCTCATCGTATAACTCGCTTCGTACCAACAATATAGCTACTGAACTTTTTCCCGTACAGACATCAATTGCAAACTTTCTGCCGAAATCATCAGGCAGAGGCGTATTTATAACCACAATGTCATATGGGCGCTCAAGTATCATTCTTTGCGCTTCGCTGATGCTGCCGATAATATGTATGGGAGAAAAATCCTTTTCAGGCAGCAGATTGCGAATGGAAGCATTAAATTTCTCTGCAGCAGAAACGATCAGGACGCTGTAAATATGTTCTTTAAACGGCATATTTAATCACTCCTTTTCTAAGTCCTTTCAACCGATATCTACTGTATATAAGCTGAAATGACTGCTTTTGTAAGGTGTGATTTAATAAATTCGCTGTCTGCAGCGGCTGTTTTTGCTTTTTCTAATGTTTCTGGTATCTGATTGAATTTTTTGAGCGTTTCTTCATCAGCTGTGTAAAGATTGATATCGGTACACGGCGGAAGTTCAAGGCTATTCTTAATTCCGTCAAGCCCTGCATATATCATTAATGCATATGCAATATACGGATTTGCGGTGGGATCGGGCGAACGCAGCTCCGCACGCTTGAATTCACCGAATGCAGCAGGAATACGCACAAGCTGCGAACGGTTTTCAGCAGACCATGAAATATATCTTGGCGCTTTATTGTTACCCAAACGCTCATACGAGTTTTCACTCGGATTGAGGAACACCGTCATATCCGCAATATTTTTAAGCACACCTGCAATGGCAGGCACTAGCGGTGTATCTCCGTTTTTGGTTTTAACGGAGAAGTTGATATGCATTCCGTTGCCGGGCTTGTCTGCAAGAGGCTTCGGCGAAAATGAAGCAGCAATACCGTTTCGGTTTGCAACAGTTTTAACTACCGAGCAGAAGGTCACCGCATTATCAGCAGCGGTGAGTGCGTCGGAATAACGAAAATCTATCTCGTTTTGGCCGGGACCCTCTTCATGGTGTGAGCTTTCGGGATAAATGCCCATTTGTTCAAGAGTCAGACATATTTCACGACGGACATTTTCGCCCTTATCATCAGGCGCAATATCCATATAACCTGCATTATCGTATGGGATATTTGTGGGATCTCCGAGCTCGTCACGCTTGAAAAGGTAGAATTCAAGCTCTGAGCCGAATTGAAAATAGTAGCCTGCATCTTCTGCGGTTTTTACAGCATTTTTAAGTATACTGCGTGTATCGCCTTCAAAAGGTGTGCCGTCAGGCCAGGTGACATCACAGAACATTCTGACAACTCTTCCGTGCTCCGGACGCCATGGTAACACTGCAAGGGTAGACGGATCAGGATGCAGAAATAAATCGGAATGAATACTGCTGTAAAATCCGTCGATCGACCAGCCATCCAGCGCTATGCCGTACTCAAAGGCACGGTCCAGCTCACCGGGCATAATAGAAATATTTTTCTGTTTCCCGAAAACATCGCAAAATGCGAGTCGGATGAATTTAACATCCTCCTCCTTAACGAATTGCAGAACCTCTTGCTTTGTGTACTTCATATAATACCTACTTTCTAATTTGCCACATACATCTGCTTGTACGGATTTTTACTGTCCGGCTCGATTTTTGTAAATGGCGAATTCAATACATTCTTTTTATCATATCCGAAATGCTCACAGAACTCATCAATAAGTCCTTGGATCTCGGCAAGATCCTCTTTTGTTGCCGTCTGTGCGGATACATTCTTTGGAAACTTGATATTTTTACAATCAGAACGAAGAAACATTTTTCCGCCGTGCATACCTGTACATGGGAAATTGCTTACTATTTCTTTACCGTCGTCGCAAAGACCGAGAACAACGATAACACCGCCTGCTTGATATTCACCGAGAAAGCTTCCGCATTTGCCGCCGATGACCATAGCAGGGCATTTTTCTTTATATTCCTTCATGTGTATGCCTGCACGGTAGCCGGCGTTGCCTTTAACAAATATTTTGCCGCCACGCATTGCGTATCCGACAGCATCACCGACGTTGCCGTGAATTACGATCTCGCCTTCATTCATAGTATCTCCGACGGCATCCTGTGCATTACCCTCAACAGTGATAACAGCGCCGTTTAAATATGCGCCAAGGGCATTGCCGGGTGTACCGACGACCTTGATATCCTTATTGTCAAGTCCGGCAGCAATGAAGCGCTGACCGAGAGCACCGTTGACCTGTACATCACTTTCAGATTCTCTTATCTTACAGTTTAAACTTCTGTAATCAAGTTCTTTTGCGTCAATTACCATCATATTATACCACACCTCTTAAAGTTTTTCCACGGTATTCTGAAGAAAATGCTGCTAAAGAAGGAGATTTTATCAGATTTTCAACATCCAGCGTATCAAGCGGAGTCCTTTCACGGATAATTGAAGTATAAATACCTGCTCTGTCGGTATCACCGATCATCATAAATCCAACTAAAAATCCATCCTTGATAAACAGCCTTTTTATACTGTTTTTTGTTTTTTCTTCGTACATCTCTCCGGAATAGCTTCCTGCGGTTAGTGCGTGCAAACCGAAAAAGCCGATAGCATTCATCGGAATAGCCTTGTCGAAGGTTTCAGTGCCGCCTGCCATATTAACACCTGCGCATTTGCCTTGCATAAAGGCATTCGGCAAAATGGCGAGGATACGGTTTTCACCGGTCGATGCATCATATCCTTGTGTACAGTCGCCTGCTGAATATATGTTCTCAAGCGAAGTCTTCATCTTGCTGTCGATAATGATACCTCGGTCAATATCACCGCCAATATCAGAAACAAGAGAGATGTTCGGGCGCACACCGACTGCAAGCACCAATACATCGAATTCAACGGTTTTTCCGCTTTTCATATAAGCAGTGTTACCGTTGAAATGCTCGGCGCTGTCGGAAAGCATAAATTTAATTCCGTGCTGCTCTAATTTATCCTGCATAAGCGAAGCGGTAGCATCATCAAGAATACTCGACAGTACACGGCTTGCAAGATCGCAAACGGTGATACTCTCAACTCTTTCGCAAAGACCTTCGGCACATTTAAGACCGATAAGACCAGCCCCGACAATGAGTACCTTTGACTCATTTGTAATTGCTTTTTCAAGAGCAACCGTATCGTCCTCGGTCATAAAGTTGAATTTGTTTTGTACTGTATCAAGTCCTGCAAACGGCGGAACAAAGGGTGACGAACCGGTTGCAACACATAAAGCGTCATAGCCGATACTTTTGCCTGATTTAAGAGCTACGGTTTTATTATTGTTATCGATCTTTACTGCTTCGTCATATATCAATTCGCAGTTGTTTTCACGATAAAATTCGTCGTTACGGTATTTCATACGCTCAAAATCTGTTCTGCCTTGCAAATAGTAGGAGATAAGAGGACGGCAATACACAGGACGGTTTTCGTTGGCAATAAGCACTATTTTTGCATCTTTATCAACGTTTCTGATCCCTTCGATACATCCAACAGCAGCAACACCGCCGCCTATAATTACATATTGTTTCATAATACCGTTACCTCTCCTCATAAACGATTGCTTTGTTGGGGCATCCCTTTACACAAGCAGGCTCGCTGCATGAATTTTCCATACACAGCTCGCATTTTTGCACAGCCCCCTCGGCATTATGAGAGATAGCGCCGTAGGGACATACCAAAATACAAGTATAGCAACCGACACATTTTGTTTTATCAATACATACTGTACCGTCTTTTTTAGAAAGCGCACCCGAAATGCAGCTTTTTATGCAGATAGGATCGGCACAATGACGGCAGGAAACGGCGTAATTTATGCCGTTGCTGTCCTCAACCTGAATTCTGGGGTAGATGTCCTTACCCTTGAGTGCCTTCGCCATATCGGAAAGACCTGAATTTGCGAAAGCACAATTGTATTCACACAAATGGCAGCCGAGGCACCATTCTTCGTTAACAAATACTCTTTTCATTCTCCTGCATGTGAGATACCGAGAATCTCAAGCTCCTTTTCTGTAAGATTTATACCGCGTAGCATCAATCGGTTGCCACGCAACGCTTCAATGGAGTTTATTCCCATTCCGCCCATCAGTTCCTTGATCTCATGGCGCCATGCATTCATAAGATTGATAAGACGTTTGCTGCCGATTTCGGGATTGAGACGCTTTACTAGCTCAGGACGCTGTGTAGCGATACCCCAATTACATTTACCGGTCTGACAGGTGCGGCATAAATGACACCCGAGCGCTAAAAGCGCAGAGGTTGCAACATAGCAAGCGTCTGCACCCAGAGCAATTGCCTTTACAACATCGGCCGCTGAACGGATACTACCGCCTACAACGAGCGAAACATTATTACGGATGCCTTCCTCACGCAGTCGCTGATCGCACGCTGCAAGCGCAAGCTCGATCGGAATACCTACATTATCACGAATGCGTGTTGGTGCTGCACCTGTGCCGCCTCTGAAACCGTCGATAGCAATTATATCAGCGCCGCTTCGTGCAATACCGCTTGCGATAGCGGCAATATTATGAACCGCTGCTACCTTTACGATTATCGGCTTTTTATACTGTGTTGCTTCCTTCAAAGAATATACGAGCTGGCGCAGATCCTCGATAGAATAAATATCGTGGTGGGGAGCAGGGGAGATAGCGTCGGAGCCTTCAGGTATCATACGGGTACGGGAAACATCACCCACGATCTTGGTACCGGGTAAATGTCCGCCGATGCCGGGCTTTGCGCCCTGACCCATTTTTATCTCAACTGCGGCGCCGGCTTTGAGATAGTTCTCATATACACCGAAACGTCCCGATGCTACCTGAACAACGGTATTTGGACCATATACATAAAAGTCTTCATGCAAGCCGCCTTCACCGGTGTTATAGTATATACCAAGCTCGGTTGCAGCAATAGCAAGACTTTTGTGGGCATTGTAGCTGATAGAGCCGTAGCTCATTGCCGAGAACATTATCGGCATTGACAGTTCAAGCTGCGGGCGCAGATTGTTTATAATATTACCTTTTTCATCACGCTCGATACTGCCAGGCTTTTTGCCTAGAAATACACGAGTCTCCATCGGTTCACGAAGCGGATCAATAGGAGGATTTGTAACCTGTGATGCATTAATGAGTATCTTATCCCAATAAACAGGGAAGGGTTTAGGGTTGCCCATTGATGAAAGCAGTACGCCACCGCTGTTTGCCTGCTTGTATATCTCTTTTATAGTATCATTTGACCAATTGGCGTTTTCACGAAGTGTACAGTCGCTTTTTACGATCTTAAGTGCTCTTGTAGGGCACAGTGAAACACAGCGATGGCAGTTGACACATTTTGCATCATCCGCAATCATTACCTTGCCGTCTTCATCATATGTATGCACCTCGTTGGCGCATTGACGCTCGCAAACACGGCAGGCAATACATTTATCACGATTTCTTATTACTTCAAATTCAGGATATATAAATTCAATGCTCATCAGAATTGACCCTCCTTAACTTTAACGATAACAGGTTCACCGCCGGACGGAGCATAAATGTTTTCGGCATTCGGCTCCATCGTGCGTATAGCGGCCTCTTCGCTTGCTATGAAAACCTTGTCGTCCTTTTCACCTACTACCATTGAACGAAGTTTCAAGCGGTCGTTGAGTGCCATAATTCCGCCTTCAAAGCCGAGCACTATAGAGAAAGGTCCTGTAATAAGCAGACTTGAAAACACGCTTCGCAGATATTTGAGTTTTTCACGCTCGCTGGGGCTTTTTTGATTTATAGTATCCCAGAACGGAGCCGCTATTACCGATGCTGCTTCCTCCAAGGTCAGTCCCTGACGGCGGAGCAGGTAGTCGGCAATATAAGTGATTACCTCGGTATCAGTCTGCAGAGTACATTTGTAACCAAACATTTCGATAAAACGGCGATTTGCGTCGTATGAAGATATCTCTCCGTTATGTACAATTGAATAATCAAGCAGACAGAAAGGATGAGCGCCGCCCCACCAGCCGGGGGTATTGGTAGGATATCTGCCGTGTGCTGTCCAGGAATATCCTTTGTATTCTTCAAGACGGTAGAAATGCCCGACATCCTCAGGGAAGCCTACTGCTTTAAAAGCACCCATATTCTTTCCGCAGGAGAATACATATGAACCGTTCATTTCGGTGTTGATCTTCGTTACTATGCGTACTACATATTCTTTTTCATCAAGCTGCATTGATGCAAGAACAGATGAAAGAGGGGAAACAAAGTATCTCCATATAAGCGGCTCATCCGTAATTGCGGGGATTTTTCTTGTTGGAATGTTTTCAGCCTTTACTATTTCAAAGCTATCCTTCAAAAATCTTTCGCAATCCTGACGGCAGTTGTGATCATTAAAGAATATATGTAGTGCATACTGCTCTTTATACTCGGGGTAAATGCCGTATGCGCAGAAACCGCCGCCAAGACCGTTGGAACGGTCGTGCATGGGTTTCATGCTTTCAATGATCTTTTCACCGGTCATTCTGTTACCTTCTTTTGAAATAACAGCGGCTATGGCGCAGCCGGATGGGATTCTTATTTGTCCCTCTAATTTCATAGTACACATTCCTTTCATATAAAAAGAAAAGACGCACATTCGAAGAGAAGCGTGTGCTTCCTTTGAATGAACGTCTTTGCCCATATGCACACAGTATATACCTACGGATGAAAATTGTCAAGAGGGGAATTTTAAACTTTTTTCAAAAAAATTCAAAAAAAGGGGTTGACAACGGTTTAACAAAGGTGTATAATGCAGAACATAAAGGCAAAGGCGTCTTTAAAGGTTATTCCATTTGAAGCCGTCATTGTCTTTTTTGTTTTTTTGAATTAATAGGAGGAAAGTAAACATGTCTTATGTTGATGAAGTGATTGACCTAGTTGTAAAACAAAATCCGGCTGAACCTGAATTCCATCAGGCAGTAAAAGAAGTATTGAACTCTTTGAGAGTTGTTGTTGAGGCAAACGAAGAGCAGTTCAGAAAGGATGCTTTACTTGAGAGAATAGTAAATCCGGAAAGACAGTTCAAATTCAGAGTTCCGTGGGTAGATGACAACGGTCAGGTACATGTAAATACAGGTTACCGTGTTCAGTTTAACAGTGCGATCGGTCCTTATAAGGGCGGTCTGCGACTTCATCCGTCGGTTAACCTCGGCATCATTAAATTCCTCGGTTTCGAACAGATATTTAAAAATTCACTTACCGGTCTTCCAATCGGCGGCGGTAAGGGTGGTTCAGACTTTGATCCTAAGGGCAAGTCAGACCGTGAGATCATGGCATTCTGCCAAAGCTTTATGACAGAGCTTTGCAAATACATCGGTGCTGATACCGATGTACCTGCAGGTGATATCGGTACAGGCGAGCGTGAGATCGGCTATATGTTCGGTCAGTATAAGAGAATTCGCGGTGTATTCGAGGGCGTGCTTACAGGTAAGGGTCTTACCTATGGCGGCTCACTTGCAAGAACACAGGCAACAGGTTACGGTCTTCTCTACCTCACAGATGAGATGCTCAAATGCCACGGCATCAGTCTTGAAGGAAAAACAGTGTCTGTTTCAGGTTCTGGTAATGTTGCTATTTACGCAACAGAGAAGGCACAGCAGCTTGGTGCTAAGGTAGTCACAGTTTCTGATTCTACCGGTTGGGTATATGATCCCGAAGGTATCGATCTTGCGGCACTCAAGGAGATCAAAGAGGTTAAGCGTGCAAGACTTACAGAGTATAAGAATTACAGACCTAATTCAGAATATCATGATGGTAAGGGTGTATGGAGCGTTAAGGTTGATGTTGCACTTCCTTGTGCTACACAGAATGAGTTGGATCTTGACGATGCAAAGGCACTTGTTGCAAACGGCGTAACCGCAGTTTGTGAGGGCGCAAATATGCCTACCACATTGGAAGCAACCGAATACCTCCAGAGCAACGGTGTTCTCTTTGCTCCCGGCAAGGCTGCCAACGCTGGCGGCGTTGCAACATCAGCTCTTGAAATGTCACAGAACAGCGAAAGACTCAGCTGGACATTTGAAGAGGTTGACTCAAAGCTCAAGGATATTATGGTTAATCTTTATCATAATATTGACGAAGCTGCAAAGAAATACGGCTTCGAGGATAATTTTGTTGTCGGCGCAAACATTGCAGGCTTTGAAAAGGTTGTAAAAGCAATGAATGCACAAGGCATTGTTTAATTACAAACGGCATAAAGTGAATATGTAGACAAAGGCAAAGACGTCTTTAATGTGTAATAAGCATTATCGGTGTCTTTGTCTTTTTTAAACTCACAAAAAGGAGAAATTATTATGGAAACAGTATCAGAGTATTTCGGTAAGTTGGTTTTTGATGACCGAGTGATGAAAGCAAATTTGTCATCCGAGGTATATCAATCGTTGAAAAAAACGATCGATGAGGGTGCAAAGCTTGATCTATCTGTTGCCAATGCAGTAGCAACAGCTATGAAGGATTGGGCAGTAGCTAACGGTGCGACTCACTATACTCACTGGTTCCAACCTTTGACCGGTATTACCGCAGAAAAGCATGACAGCTTTATCACGCCTTCTCCGGATGGCAGAGTTATTATGGAGTTTTCGGGCAAAGAACTGATCAAGGGCGAACCGGATGCATCGTCATTCCCTTCCGGCGGTCTTCGTGCAACCTTTGAGGCAAGAGGCTATACTGCATGGGATCCTACCTCATACGCTTTCATTAAGGATAAAACGCTTTGCATTCCTACGGCATTCTGTTCATACGGTGGCGAAGCACTCGATAAGAAAACACCGCTTCTTCGTTCAATGGAGGCTCTTAACCGTCAGGCGCTTCGTATTCTGCGCTTGTTCGGTAATGATGATGTAAAATGCGTACGCACTTCAGTAGGACCTGAACAGGAATACTTCCTTGTTGACGGTGAAATGTATAAACAACGTAAGGACTTGATCTTCACCGGACGCACACTTTTCGGAGCAAAACCGCCGAAGGGTCAGGAAATGGACGATCATTATTTCGGTGTTATTAAACCCAGAGTAGCTGCGTATATGAGTGAGCTTAACGAGGAACTATGGAAGCTCGGTATTCTCGCAAAAACAGAACATAATGAGGTTGCTCCTGCACAGCACGAGCTCGCACCTATCTATACCACTACTAATATCGCAACTGACCACAATCAGCTTACAATGGAAATTATGCAGAAGGTCGCTTTGAAACACGGTCTTGTATGCTTGCTACATGAAAAACCGTTTGCAGGTGTAAACGGAAGCGGTAAGCATAATAACTGGTCTATCGCTACCGATACAGGTGTAAACCTCCTTTCCCCCGGTGCTACACCGTATGAGAATGCACAGTTCTTACTTTTCCTTTGTGCAGTTATCAAAGCAGTAGACGATTATCAGGATCTTCTCCGTATTTCGGTTGCTACCGCAGGAAATGATCACCGTCTAGGCGCTAACGAAGCACCTCCGGCAGTTGTTTCGATCTTCCTCGGAGATGAGCTGACAGCTATACTCGAGGCGATTGAAAACGATCAGCCTTACAACGCTGCTAAAAAGACTACTATGAAGCTTGGTGTTGATGTATTGCCGAAGTTTGCAAGAGATAATACCGACCGTAACCGTACTTCACCGTTCGCCTTTACCGGAAACAAGTTCGAGTTCCGTATGCTCGGTTCTTCAAACAGCATTTCCTGTGCAAATATCATGCTCAATTCAGCAGTTGCTGAATCCTTGAGAATCTATGCAGATCGTCTTGAAGGGGCAGAGGATTTTGAAGCTGCACTTCATGATATGATTAAAAAGACAATTAAGGATCATAAGCGTATCTTATTCAACGGTAACGGTTACGATGAAAGCTGGATCAAAGAGGCTGCTGAAAGAGGTCTTGCAAATCTTCGTACCACTCCCGATTGCGTACCGCATATTCTCGATAAAAAGAATGTTGATATGCTTATTTCTCACAAAGTATTTACAGAGGCTGAGATCAAATCAAGATTTGAGATCACTCTTGAAAATTACTGTAAGACAGTTGTTATAGAAGCAAATACAATGGTGGATATGGCAAGAAAGCAGATACTTCCTGCTATTACTGAGTATGCATCGTCTGTTGCTGATGCGGCAGCAGCAAAGATGACAGTAGCTCCCGGAGTTGCTTGCGGATATGAAAAATCTGTTGTCAGCAAGCTTTCGGTACTTACTGATCAGATCGCTATAAAGACTGACGATCTTGAAGCAGCGGTATTAAAACTTAAGGATGCTGCCGATATTGAACAGGAGGCTTATGCTATCCGCGATACTGTGCTTATTAAGATGAGCGAGCTTCGTGCAGTTGCTGATGAAGCAGAAACACTAACTGCAGAAGATTATTGGCCCTTCCCGACATATGGTGATTTGTTGTTCGGGGTAAAATAGGAAAGGATGATTTATTATGGAATTCAGTTCAGTTAACACGATATGGGTGCTTATAGGTGCCGCACTTGTATTCTTTATGCAGGCAGGCTTCTCTCTATGTGAAGCAGGCTTCACAAGAGCAAAAAACACAGGTAACATCCTGATGAAAAACCTGATGGACTTTTGTATAGGAACTCCGGCTTTTTGGCTGGTAGGCTTTGGTGTAATGTTCGGAAGCGGTACCGCATTATTTGGTGCCATCGATCCTCTCATCATGGGAGATTACAGTCATATTTTACCTGATGGCGTTCCTCTTTGGGCGTTTGCAATTTTCCAGACCGTGTTCTGTGCAACCTCTGCAACAATTGTTTCCGGTGCAATGGCTGAAAGAACAAAGTTCAGCGCTTACTGTATTTATTCAGCAGCGATCTCACTCATAATCTACCCCGTATCAGGACATTGGATCTGGGGTGGCGGCTGGCTCAGTGCACTCGGATTCCACGATTTTGCAGGTTCAACGACAGTACATATGGTAGGCGGTGTATGTGCTATGATCGGTGCAATTATCCTCGGTCCCCGTATCGGCAAGTACGATAAAAACGGCAAACCCCGCGCAATCCTCGGTCACAATATCACTTTTGCAGCACTCGGTGTATTTATTCTCTGGTTCTGCTGGTTTGGCTTCAACGGTGCTTCAACTGTAGGCATGGACAGCGATGAACTGATGGAAACCGCAGGCAGAGTATTCTTCAATACCAACTTGGCTGCTGCAGTTGCTTGTTGTACGACTCTGATTGTAACATGGATTCGTTATAAAAAGCCTGATGTTTCAATGACATATAATGCAGCACTTGCAGGTCTTGTAGGTATTACCGCTGGCTGTGACGCAGTTGATCCTGTTGGCGCTGCAATCATCGGTATTGTATGCGGTGTAGTTATTGTATTCTCTGTAGAATTCTTTGATAAGATAGCAAAGATCGACGATCCGGTCGGAGCGGTTTCAGTACACGGTGTTTGCGGTGCTCTCGGTACTATTCTTACAGGTCTCTTTGCAACAGGTGTTACAACAGAAAAGGGCTTGTTCTATGGCGGTGGTCTTCACATGCTTGGGGTTCAGGCGCTCGGTGTAGTATCAGTAGCAGCTTATGTTGCGGTTGTTATCACAATCGTATTCCTCCTTATCAAGCACACTATCGGACTCCGTGCAGACAAGGAAGACGAGCTTGCAGGTCTTGATGTTTCAGAACACGGCTTATTAACAGCATATGCCGGTTTTGCAATGCTTCCAGATACAATAACAGATGATGACACTGCACCGGTTGCAGTAGTCGGAGAAACCCCGGTAGCTGAAGCAATTCCGGTAAAGAGAGTTCCGTCATTTGATGAGAATTCACCGAAATTCACAAAGGTAGAGATCATCTGCAAGGAATCAAGATTTGAAAGCCTGAAGAAGGCTATGATAGATCTCGGTATCACAGGTATGACAGTATCCCACGTTCTCGGCTGCGGACAGCAGAAGGGTAAGCCGGAATACTACCGTGGTGTTCAGGTTGAAGCCAATCTGTTGCCGAAGGTTCAGGTCGATATCGTAGTAAGCAAGGTGCCGGTAAGAGATGTTATTGAAACAGCTAAAAAGGTTCTGTATACAGGACATATCGGCGACGGTAAGATTTTCGTTTATGATGTTGAAAATGTCGTGAAGGTTCGTACCGGAGAAGAAGGCTACGATGCGCTTCAGGATGTAGAATAAAATAAAATTGCCAGAGGGATGGGTATTACCTATCCCTCTGTAATGGCGTAATCAAGGAGGAAGAATAATATGCAAAAATGTGACCAGCTTTATGAAGGAAAGGCAAAGAAGGTATTTCTGACCGATGATGAGGATGTGCTAATCGTTTCTTACAAGGACGATGCCACGGCTTTTAACGGTCTTAAAAAAGGAACTATCGGCGGTAAAGGCTCGATAAATAACAGAATGACAAATTATTTCTTTAAAATAATTGAAGAAAAGGGTGTGCCCACACATCTTGTTGAGGAGTTAAATGACAGAGAAACTGCTGTTCGCCGTGTTGAAATAGTACCGCTTGAGGTAATAATAAGAAATGTAGCAGCAGGAAGCTTTTCAAAGCGTCTTGGTGTGCCTGAGGGAAAAGTGTTAGCAGAGCCTACGATTGAATTTTCATATAAGAATGATGATCTCGGCGACCCGCTTATCAACAGTTATTTTGCAAGAGCATTAGAACTTGCAACCGCAGAGGAAATAGAAACCATAAAAAACTACGCATTCCGTGTAAATGAGATACTTAAAGAAGAATTTTTGAAGGTAGGGCTTCGCCTTATTGACTTTAAAATAGAGTTCGGCCGTTATCACGGCAACATTATTCTTGCAGACGAGATATCACCCGATACTTGCCGCCTTTGGGATGTAGACAGTGGTGAAAAAATGGATAAAGATCGCTTCCGCAGAGATTTGGGTAATGTCGAGCAGGCTTACAACGAGGTTGCCGCAAGATTAGGTTTATAAAAATATAGGAAATAGGAGAAGTTAAATGAAAACAGATATTTATCAGTCCCCGTTATGCGACCGTTACGCAAGTAAAGAAATGCAGAGCATTTTTTCAAACGACAGAAAGTTCTCAACCTGGAGAAAACTTTGGGTAGCACTTGCCGAAAGCGAAAAAGAGTTAGGACTTCCTATCACTGATGAGCAGATAGAAGAAATGAAATCGCAGATAAATAACATTGATTATGACAAAGCAAAGGAATATGAAGCGTCACTTCGTCACGATGTTATGGCTCATGTGCATACCTATGGTGATGCGTGCCCTGAAGCAGCGGGTATTATCCATTTGGGTGCGACATCATGTTATGTGGGCGATAATACCGATATTATCGTTATGCACACAGCGCTTTCGCATATCCGCAATCTTTTACTTAATGCGATCGAGGCGCTGAGCAGCTTTGCTGAGAATCACAAAGCATTGCCCACGCTCGCTTTCACTCATTTTCAGGCAGCACAGCCCACAACGGTTGGCAAGCGTGCGTGCCTTTGGATAAATGACCTGCTTTATGACCTTGAACAGCTTGAATTCCAGCTTGATAATCTTAAACTCCTCGGTTGCAAAGGCACAACCGGTACCGGCGCAAGCTTCCTTGAATTGTTTGACGGCGATGAAACAAAGGTTGAACTGCTTGAAAAGAAAATAGCAGAAAAGATGGGATTTTCAAAATGCCAGGCAGTAAGCGGACAGACATACACCCGTAAGGTCGATTTTGCCGTGCTCCAGGTGCTTTCGGGAATTGCACAGAGTGCATCAAAGTTCTCAAGCGATATTCGACTTTTAAGTCATTTGAAAGAAGTGGACGAGCCTTTTGAGAAAAATCAGATAGGTTCATCTGCTATGGCATATAAGAGAAATCCGATGCGTAGCGAGCGTATTGCGTCACTCTCGCGCTATATAATCTGCGATCTGCAAAATGCGGCAATTACCGCATCTGCACAGTGGTTTGAAAGGACACTTGATGATTCTGCAAATAAGCGTCTTTCGGTTCCCGAAGCATTCCTTGCAACAGATGCAGTGCTGAATTTATATATCAATGTGATAAGAGGGCTTAAGGTTTATCCTGCTGTCATCAAGAAACATCTTGATGCAGAGCTGCCCTTTATGGCAACTGAAAATATTATGATGTATTGTGTTAAGAATAAAGGCGGTGACCGTCAAAAACTTCACGAGGCTATAAGACAGCATTCTGTTAAAGCCGCCGAACAGGTAAAGCTTTACGGTAAAGATAACGATCTGATCGACAGAATAAAGGCTGATCCTATATTCTCACTTACCGAGGAGGAAATAGAAAGTCTTATCGATCCTGTTAAATTTACCGGTATGTCAGAGCATCAGTGCGAAAAATTCTTAAAAGAAACAGTTGCACCCGTGCTCGCATCGGGTAACCAAACGGCTGTATCAGCCCAGATCAATGTGTGAAAGGAACTTTAAATATGCTTACTTCTATTGTTGGAACAAACTGGGGAGATGAAGGAAAAGGCCGTATGGTCGACCTTTTGAGTGAGAATTATGATATTGTTGTACGCTATCAGGGCGGTAACAACGCAGGGCATACTGTTATCAACGAAAAGGGCAAATTTGTTATGAATCTCATGCCGTCAGGTATTTGCCGTGAGGATACCGTAAATATACTCGGCCCCGGAATTGTAATTGATCTTGAGCATTTATACGGCGAGGTACAGAAGCTTGCCAAAAGCGGTATCTTTATAACCCCCGATCAGTTGAAAATCAGCGACCGTGCAACTATTTGTATGCCATACCACAAGCTGCTTGACTGTCTTGAAGAGGACAGACTGAAGGATAAAAAATTCGGTTCAACACGCCGTGGAATATCTCCGGTATATGCCGATAAATATATGAAAAAGGCATTTCGAATGGGTGATCTTCTGCATATGGATTCGTTAGCAACTCGTATGAAGGATATCGTTGAATGGAAAAATCTCACCGTAGAAAAGGGCTATGAGAATGAGCCGGTTTCTGCTGATGAAATGATGGATTGGTGTAAAAAGTACGGCGAATTTTTCGCACCTTTTGTTTGCGATACCACCGTTTATCTTACGGATGCCATAAAGAGCGGAAAATCAATTATTTTTGAAGCACAACTCGGAGCGTTGCGAGATATAGATTTCGGTATTTATCCGTATACATCTGCATCGACAACGCTTGCGGCATACGCTCCTATCGGCGCAGGTGTTCCGTTTGCAAAGCTTGATGAGAGCATCGGTATCATGAAAGCATATTCAAGCTGTGTCGGTGAAGGTCCGTTCACCTGCGAGATGTTCGGCAAAGAGGCGGATGCTCTCCGCGAGGCAGGCGGTGAGTATGGTGCTGCTACCGGCAGACCGAGAAGAGTGGGTGGATTTGATGTAGTTGCCTCCCGCTACGGCGCATTGATGCAGGGCTGCACATATGTAGCACTCACAAAGCTTGATGTGCTTTCTTATATGGACAAGATACCTGTTTGCACTGCCTATGAGATAGACGGAAAGAAACTTGAGAGCTTCCCGTCAAGTATAGATATGCTGAATGCAGCAAAACCTGTTTATGAATATCTGCCCGGCTTCAACTGCGATATCAGCACTTGCCGTACGGTGGATGATCTGCCTGAAGCAGCACTCAACTATATTAAATATATCGAAAACGCTATTGGCTGTCCGATCAAATATGTTTCTGTCGGCGCAGAGCGTGATGCTTATATTACAATGTTTTAATTAAAATCAGGAGATAAGGTATGCAAAATCAAAAGATCCTCATTTTAAATTTCGGCGGTCAGTACGATCAGCTTATTGCGCGCCGTGTGCGTGAATGTAATGTATATTGCGAGGTAAAGCCGTATACTATGTCACTTGATGAGATAAAATCATTTAATCCTATCGGTATTATCTTTACAGGTGGTCCTGACAGCGTGTATAAGGAAAATTCGTATCATCCGGCAGAAGGAATATTTGAGCTTGGTATCCCGATACTCGGCATTTGCTACGGATGTCAGTTGCTTGCACATCATCTCGGCGGTAAAGTTGTTGCGGCAACAGACGATTCTGCAAGAGAATACGGAAAGACAAAGACCTTTTACGATACCTCCGTTGCCTTGTTTTCGGGACTCCCCAAAAACGGTATCAGTTGGATGAGCCACGGTGACTATATGCAAAAGGTGCCGGCAGGCTTTAGTCTTACAGCGCACAGTGAAAAATGTCCGAATGTAGCAATATCGGATGAAAACAGAAAATTCTACGGTGTGCAGTTCCACCCTGAAGTCAATCATACTGAAAACGGTACTTTGATGATACGCAACTTTCTTTATAAGGTTTGCGGTGCTGTTGGCGACTGGACGATGGGAGAATATATGCACCGTTGTATTGCCGAGATAAGAGAAAAGGTAAAGGACGGCAAAGTATTGCTTGCACTTTCCGGCGGTGTTGATTCATCTGTATGTGCAGCACTCTTTGCAGAGGCTATCGGAAGTCAGCTTACCTGCGTGTTTGTTGATCACGGTCTTCTTCGTAAAAATGAGGGCGATGAGGTCGAAACTGCATTCAAAAAGTGGGACATCAATCTTATCCGTGTAGATGCCGCCGAGCGTTTCTTAACAAAGCTTTCCGGTGCAGTAGAGCCGGAGGAAAAGCGAAAGATAATCGGTGAAGAATTTATCCGTGTATTCGAGGATGAGGGCAAGAAAATAGGCTCAGTTGATTATCTGGCTCAGGGTACAATCTATCCCGATGTTATTGAGTCCGGCAAAGGGGATGCTGCAACTATCAAGAGTCATCATAACGTAGGAGGACTTCCGGATTTTGTAGATTTCAAGGAGATAATTGAGCCGCTTCGTCTTTTGTTCAAGGATGAGGTTAGGGCACTTGGCAGAGAACTTGGACTTCCCGAATATCTTGTATCACGGCAGCCGTTCCCGGGTCCCGGCCTTGCAATCCGTGTTATCGGCGAAGTTACAGAAGATAAGCTTTGTATACTGCGTGAGGCTGATTATATTTTTCGTGAGGAAATAAGCAAGGCAGGTCTGCAGGATACTATGAATCAGTATTTTGCTGCGCTTACAAATATGCGTTCAGTCGGTGTTATGGGTGACGGGCGCACATACGATTATGCAGTTGCGCTGCGTTCAGTTACTACTGATGACTTTATGACTGCGGATTGGACAAGAATTCCATATGAGGTGCTTGACAAAACATCAAGCCGTATCGTTAATGAGGTACCGCATGTGAACCGTGTGCTGTATGATATCACAAGCAAACCACCTGCAACGGTTGAATTTGAATGAGAGGATGTAAATTCGCTATGACAAAATATATATTTGTGACCGGCGGTGTGGTTTCGGGTCTTGGTAAGGGCATAACAGCGGCATCCTTGGGCAGACTGCTTAAAGCAAGAGGGCTTAAAGTTGCAGCCCAGAAGCTTGACCCTTATATAAATGTAGACCCCGGTACTATGAGTCCGTATCAGCACGGCGAGGTATATGTTACTGAGGACGGCGCTGAAACTGACCTTGATCTGGGTCACTACGAGCGTTTTATAGATGAGGATTTAAATAAATATTCGAACCTTACCACAGGTAAAGTATATTGGAATGTTCTTAATAAAGAGCGCCGAGGAGAATATCTCGGATCTACTGTCCAGGTAATTCCGCATATCACGAATGAGATAAAGGAATTTGTATACCGTGTTGGTAAGCAGACCGATGCTGATGTGGTTATTACCGAGATCGGCGGCACTATCGGTGATATAGAGTCACAACCGTTTCTTGAGGCGGTTCGTCAGATATCCTTGGAGGTTGGGCGTGAAAACAGCCTGTTTATCCATGTAACCCTTGTACCGTTCCTTCGTGGCTCTGACGAGCATAAATCAAAGCCTACCCAGCATTCTGTTAAAGAGCTTCAGGGTATGGGTATAAATCCGAATATCATTGTGCTTCGCTGTGACGAGCCGCTTGAGCAGTCAATATTCGAGAAAATTTCACTTTTCTGCAATGTTAAGCCTGATTGTGTTATCGAAAATATCACGCTGCCAAATCTATATGAAGCTCCTCTGATGCTTGAAAAATCGAACTTCTCATCTGTTGTGTGCAGAGAGTTGAATATAGATGCAAAGGAAGCGAAGCTTACCGAATGGAAGCAGCTTATCGAACGTATCAACGGCAGAAAGGCTGAGGTGCATATCGGTCTTGTCGGTAAATATGTAAGGCTGCACGATGCGTATCTTTCGGTTGCAGAAGCTATGCGTCATGCAGGATATGAGCTTAATACACATATTCGTATACATTGGATAGATTCCGAAAATCTGAATAAAGATAATTACGAGAAGGAATTAGCGGAGCTTGATGGCATCATTGTACCGGGCGGTTTTGGTAACCGTGGTATTGAGGGTAAGATATTGGCTGCAAAATTTGCCCGTGAAAACTGTATTCCGTACTTCGGTATCTGTCTTGGTATGCAGATAGCAGTTATTGAATATGCAAGAAATGTTCTTGGTATTACCGATGCAAATTCCGGCGAATTTGATGAACAGTGTCAGCATAAGGTGATAGACTTTATGCCCGGACAGAGCGATAGTATCGATAAAGGCGGTACACTTCGTCTTGGCAGTTATCCTTGTGTTATCAAATCAGGTACAAAGATGGAGGAATGCTACGGTGAACAGAAGATCGCAGAGCGTCATCGTCACCGTTATGAGTTTAATAATGATTACCGAGAGGCGTTTATATCAGCAGGACTTACTCTGAGCGGTACTTCGCCTGATGAACGGCTTGTTGAAACTGTTGAATTAACAGAGCGTCCGTTTTATGTCGGAGTTCAGTATCATCCGGAGTTCAAGAGCCGCCCGAACAAGGCACATCCCTTGTTCAGAGGTTTTATCAAAGCAGCAATGGATCATATGTCGGAGGGTAAATAATGAGTATTCACGAAGAATGCGGAGTGTTCGGTATAATAAGTCCTGAAAGCTACGATATCGCAAGCACCGTTTATTACGGTCTTTATGCGCTTCAGCACAGAGGACAGGAAAGCTGCGGTATCGTAGTAAATGATGACGGTGTTTTCTCGTCACGCAAGGATATAGGACTTGTAAGCGAGGTGTTTAATGCCGAAAACCTCGCCAAGCTACCCGACGGTACTTTGGCAGTCGGTCATGTTCGTTACGGCACGACTGGCGGCACAACAAGAAACAACTGTCAACCTATAGAGGTCAATCACCAGAAAGGTAAAATGGCGCTTGCACACAACGGCAATCTCAGTAATGCTTTTGCTTTGCGTGATGAACTTGAGCTTTCAGGTGCAATATTTCATACAACAAGTGATACAGAAACGATTGCATATATCGTAACAAAGGAAAGATTGTCAGCTCCCAGCATTGAGGAGGCTGTATCAAGAGCAATGAGCAGACTTGAAGGAGCATATTCGCTCGTTCTCATGTCTGCAACGAAGCTGATTGCAGCGAGGGATCCTCACGGTTTCCGCCCTCTTTGCTACGGACGGACACAAGACGGCTCTTATGTTGTAGCGTCCGAAAGCTGTGCTTTGCAGTCGGTCGGTGCCGAATTTATTCGGGATCTAGAGCCGGGAGAGATGCTTGTTTTCAATAAAAACGGTGTGGTATCACACAAGGAACATTGTAAAAAGAAAGAAAAAACGGTATGCATTTTTGAATATATATACTTTGCAAGACCTGATTCGGAGATAGACGGTGTTTCGGTGCATGAGGCAAGAATCAGAGCAGGTGAGATACTTGCAAAAAGATATCCGGTTGATGCTGATATCGTTATCGGTGTGCCGGACTCAGGACTTGATGCAGCACTCGGTTTTTCTGCTGCTTCAGGTATTCCGTATGGAATAGGTCTTATTAAGAATAAATACATCGGCAGAACATTTATTTCACCCGGGCAGGATAATCGTGTTGATCAGGTGAAAATAAAGCTCAGCCCAATAAAAAAGGTACTTAAAGGTAAACGAGTAGTGCTTATTGATGACTCTATCGTACGAGGAACAACAAGCAAACGTATAGTCACGCTTCTGCGTGATGCAGGAGCAAGGGAAATCCATATGCGAATATCAGCGCCGCCGTTTTTGCATCCGTGTTATTACGGAACGGATATTGATTCAGAGGAGCATCTTATCGCAAGTCACCATACAAATGATGAAATTGCCGAGATGATAGGTGTTGACTCGCTTGGATATCTTCCAATAGATACGCTGAGTGATCTCATTGGAAGTAACAGCTACTGCTCTGCGTGCTTCGATGGCGCATATCCAACCGATATCCCGAATGATACCCGTAAGGACCGTTTTGAAAGAAAACTGTCGGAAAGGAACAAAGCTTAAATGGAACTTGAGTTTAACAGAAAACTGATTTTGGAGGATGGCAGCGAATACTTGGGTTACGCTTTCGGAGATGAAAGTGACAAGATAACGGAGATCGTATTTAACACTTCCTGCGTCGGTTATCAGGAAATAATTTCCGATCCATCATACACCTATCAGACGGTAGTTATGGCATATCCTCTTATCGGCAACTACGGCATTGCAGAGGATGACTTTGAAACAGAAACTCCCACTATTGGCGGTTTGGTGGTAAGAGATTATAATAATATACCATCTAATTTCAGAAGTATAAAAACTTTATCCGAAATCATGCGTGAGCACCATATCCCCGGTATTTACGGTGTCGATACAAGAATGCTTGTTCGTTCTATCCGTGACCTCGGCAGCAGAATGGCACTGATAACGGATATTAATACGACCGCAGAGGAGGGCATTCGCCGTATCCGTGAATTCGTTGTGCCTAATGATGCTGTTTCAAAGGTCAGCCGCAAAAGCATTGTAGAATACAATGTGCCTGACGCAAAATATCATGTAGTAGCAATTGATTGCGGTATGAAGCAGAATATCGTACGCAGTCTAAACAATAAAAAGTGCAACGTAACGGCAGTTCCGTGGGATACCACAGCTGAAGCATTGGAAGCTTTATCGCCGGACGGAATTTTTATTTCCAACGGGCCTGGTGATCCTACTGATGCAGTTCCTGTTATTGATCTGGTTAAAAAGTTGCATGGCAAATATCCCATTTTCGGTATTTGCCTCGGTCATCAGATAATTTCTCTCAGTTACGGAGCAAAAACATATAAACTGAAATTCGGTCACAGGGGCGGAAACCATCCGGTTAAAAATCTTAAAAACGGCAAAATCGAGATAACTTCACAAAACCATTCTTATGCCGTTGATACGCTAAGCCTTGATAATACACCTCTTTCTATAACACATATTAATATTCTTGATAATACCGTCGAGGGCGTTGAGTGTAAAACAGATAAGATATTTAGCGTACAGTATCACCCTGAAAGCGCACCCGGACCGCAGGACAGCGCATATCTCTTTGACCGCTTTATAGATTTGATGGAGGATGAGAAAAATGCCAAAAAGAACTGATTTAAAAAAGATACTCGTGATAGGTTCAGGTCCCATCGTCATCGGTCAGGCGGCAGAATTTGACTATGCAGGCACGCAGGCGTGTTTAGCACTAAAGGAGGAGGGATATGAGGTAATACTCTGCAACTCCAATCCTGCAACTATAATGACAGATACGACCATTGCTGACAAGGTATATATGGAACCGCTCACACTTGAATATATTGCAAAGATAGTGCGCCGTGAGCGTCCTGATGCGCTGCTTCCCGGTATCGGCGGTCAGACAGGGCTTAATCTTGCAATGCAGCTTGAGAAAAAAGGAATTTTAAAGGAGTGTCAGGTCGAGCTGCTCGGCACTAACAGCGAAAGTATTGAGCGTGCCGAGGACCGTGAGATGTTCAAGGAGCTTTGCGAAAGCCTTGGCGAGCCGGTATTACCGTCTTTAATAGCCAACTCGATCGAGGAGGGAATTAAAGCTGCTGAAGAAATAGGCTATCCCGTAGTTCTTCGCCCTGCATTTACGCTGGGCGGAACGGGCGGTGGTTTTGCAGATGATGAAAAAGAGCTGTTAGATCTTATTAAAAATGCTTTGAGTCTTTCTCCGGTACATCAGGTGCTTATCGAAAAGAGCATCAAGGGCTACAAGGAAATAGAGTATGAGGTAATAAGAGATGCAAACGATACTGCAATCACTGTCTGCAATATGGAAAATCTCGATCCCGTTGGTATTCACACCGGCGATTCTATCGTAGTTTGTCCGTCACAGACACTTACCAATAAAGAATATCATATGCTTCGTGACAGCGCTTTAAAAATCATTCGTGCGTTAAAGATCGAGGGTGGCTGTAATGTGCAGTTCGCACTTGATCCCGGCTCATTCAGGTATTATCTTATTGAGGTAAACCCGAGAGTATCACGCTCATCTGCATTGGCATCAAAAGCGAGCGGATATCCTATTGCCAGAGTTTCTGCTAAAATTAGTGTTGGTATGACGCTTGATGAGATACCGCTAGCGAACACACCTGCATCATTTGAGCCTGCGCTCGATTATGTGGTCACCAAAATGCCACGTTTTCCGTTTGATAAGTTTACCGATGCAAATCAGAAGCTCGGCACACAGATGAAAGCTACGGGCGAGGTTATGAGCGTTGGCAGAACCTTTGAAGAAAGTCTTTTAAAGGCGATCCGTTCGCTTGAGATCGGTGTTTATCATCTTCATATGAAGAAGTTTGACAATGTAAGTTCTGACGAGCTGCTTGAATATATCAAAATCGGCACAGATGACCGCATTTATGCGATCGCACAGCTTTTAAGACTTGGCTGTACGGTTGAGAAAATTACACAAACCACAAAAATCGACCGCTTCTTTGTCGATAAGCTGCAAAATATTATAGATGAAGAAAAACATCTTAAAGATCGTGCAAATGATATATCAGCGCTGTATCGTGCAAAGCGTATGGGATTTTCCGACAAGGCAGTTGCAGATTTCTTCAATACAGATGAGTTAAGCATATTCAATCTGCGAAAGAAAAACGGAATTTTCCCCGTTTATAAAATGATTGACACCTGTTCTTCCGAATTTGAAAGCTATGTACCGTACTTCTATTCCACATATGAAAAGGAAAATGAATCGGTTGTATCGGATAAGAAAAAGATAGTTGTTTTAGGCTCAGGGCCCATTCGTATCGGTCAAGGCGTAGAGTTTGACTATTCTACCGTACATGCTGTAAAAACTATCAAAGAAGCAGGATATGAGGCAATCATTATCAATAATAATCCCGAAACGGTTTCTACTGATTACACAACTTCGGATAAGCTCTATTTTGAACCGCTTATGGTTGAGGATGTTATGAACATTCTTGAACTTGAAAAGCCGGAGGGAGTTATTGCAACGCTTGGCGGCCAGACTGCTATCAACCTTGCGGCACCACTGAAGGAACGAGGGGTAAGACTTGTCGGAACCGATTGTGAAGCGATTGATAAAGCCGAAAACCGTGATTCTTTTGAAAAGCTGCTTTCAGAGCTTGGAATACCTCAGCCAAAGGGTCAGGCTGTTACTAACATCGATGCAGGCGTTAAAGCAGCCGCCGATATCGGATATCCTGTGCTTGTGCGACCGAGCTTTGTTCTCGGAGGAAGAGCAATGCAGATAGTTGCCAAAGAGGAGCAGCTCCGTCATTACTTAAAAACTGCTGTTGAGATAGATGAGGATAAGCCGGTTCTTGTTGATAAGTACATCTGCGGAAAAGAGCTTGAGATAGATGCTATCTGTGACGGTACTGATGTATTTGTTCCCGGAATTATGGAGCTTGTTGAACGAACCGGTATCCACTCCGGAGACTCTATAAGCGTGTATCCCACCTTCAGCGTTTCAAGAAAGGTCAAGGAGGTCATACTTGATTATGCAAAGAAACTCGGTCTCGGTATAGGAATAATCGGTCTTTACAATATTCAATTCATTATTGATGAAAATGACGATGTGTATATCATCGAGGTAAATCCCCGTTCGTCACGTACCGTACCGTTCCTTTCAAAGGCAACCGGTTTCAGCCTTGCGGATATCGCAACAAGAGTAATTTTGGGGCGTAGTCTTCGTGAACAGGGAATAAATGTGCTGTACCCCGATGAAAAGAAAAAGTGGTATGTAAAAGCGCCGGCGTTCTCTTTCTCAAAGCTCAACGGAATGGATGCATACCTTTCACCCGAAATGAAATCTACCGGCGAAGCAATCGGTTATGATGAAAAACTGCACCGTGCAATGTATAAAGCATTGATAGCGTCAGGTATCAAGCTTCAGAATTACGGCACAGTCGTTGTAACGCTTGCCGATGAGGATAAGATAGAGGCACTGCCGCTTATACGCCGTTTTTATGATATGGGCTTCAATATCGAGGCTACCATTGGCACGGCTGATTTCCTCAAAACGCACGGAATAAGAACTCGTGTGCGCAGAAAACTGAGTGAGGGCAGTACCGAGATACTCGAATCTATCAGGGCCGGTTATGTAAGCTATGTTATCAATACCCGTGCTATTCTTTCGGGTATTCATTACGAGGATGGTGTTGCTATCCGCCGTACTGCAAGTGAAAATAATGTAACTATTTTTACTTCACTTGATACTGTTAAAGTATTGCTTGATGTGCTGGAGGAAATAACTATCGGCATATCCACAATAAACGATTGATTTAAGGAGGTTTTATCATGCATTTAACAAAAATGCACGGTCTTGGAAATGACTATTTGTATGTATATGGGGAGCTTGCAAACCCAGAGGAAGTTTCTATAAAGCTTTCTGACCGCCATTTCGGCATCGGCTCTGACGGAATTATCACAATATCACCGTCAGATATTGCTGACTTTAAAATGCGGATATTCAACGCTGATGGCAGTGAAGCAAAAATGTGCGGTAACGGCATCCGCTGTGTAGGAAAGTATGTTTTTGATAAAGGCTATACCGAGAAGACACACTTGTCTATCGAAACGCTGTCCGGCATACGGACTTTGGAATTAAAAACCTCCTGCGGAAAAGTTTCCTTTGCAACAGTTAATATGGGCAAGTCAGAGGTAAGCGAGAAGGTAACTCTTTCTTGCTGCGGTGATGAAGTAACCTGTACACCTGTTTCAATGGGAAATCCCCATGCAGTCATATTCACGGAGGATGCAGATAACGCACCACTCACAACACTTGGTGCTGCACTTGAACATCACGAATTCTTCCCCGATGGTGTTAATGTTGAGTTTGTGAAGGTCATCAATCGCAACACTCTGCGTATGAGAGTGTGGGAGCGTGGCAGCGGTATCACAATGGCTTGCGGAACGGGTGCGTGCGCTTCGGCTGCAGCGGCGGTATCTGCCGGATATTGCAATATGAACGAAGACATCACCGTTGAGCTTGACGGCGGTAAGCTTCAGATAAAAGTGCTTGCAGATAATACCGTTATGATGACAGGTCCTGCAAAAACAGTATGTGAATGTGAGGTAGATTTCTTATGATTCCGAATACCAATTACAGTAATTTAAAAGATTCTTATTTGTTCTATAATATAGCACAGAAAACAAAGGCTTATCTTGAAAGCAATCCGGGTGCACATCTTTATCGAATGGGAATAGGCGATGTATCTCTGCCGCTTTGTCCTGCTGTCATCGAAGCTTTGCATGAAGCGGTAGACGATCAGGCAAATAAGGAAAGCTTCCACGGATATATGCCTGAATGCGGCGCACCGTTTCTGCGTGAAAGAATAGCAGATTATTATAAGAAATACGGTGTTAATCTTTCAACCGATGAGGTGTTTGTTTCAAGCGGTGCTTCGGATGAGCTTGGTGATATTCTGGATTTGTTTGGCAGAGATAAAACTGTTATGATAATGGAGCCTGCATATCCTGCTTATGTAGATGCAAATATTATGTCTGGCAATAATATAATCCGTCTTGCAGCAGGTAAGGACAACGGATTTTTGCCGATGCCGGATGAAAGCAAAAGAGCAGATGTTATCTACATATGCTCTCCCAACAATCCGACCGGCGCAGTATATGACCGTGAAAGATTACAAAAATGGGTAGATTACGCAATAAAGACTGATGCGATAATTCTTTTTGATGCTGCATATGAGGCATTTATTGAGGAGGATGAACTTCCTCACAGCATTTTTGAGTTGAAGGGCTCAAAAAGCTGTGCCATTGAGATATGTTCTCTTTCGAAAACCGCAGGATTTACCGGAACACGTTGCGGATATACCGTTATTCCGAAAGAACTTATCCGAGGCGGTAAAGAACTTAATGCAATGTGGGTAAGAAACCGTACAACCAAAACAAACGGTGTTTCTTACATTATTCAAAAGGGTGCATCGGCAATTTTTACATCGCAAGGGCAAGAGCAGATACACAACAATATCAAGGTGTACAAAAACAACGCAGCGTTGCTTATGGAGGCTCTTGACAGTCTTGGCATCTGGTACACAGGCGGTAAGAATGCTCCATATATCTGGATGAAGTGTCCTGATGATATGGGCAGTTGGGAGTTTTTCGATTACCTCTTAAATGAGATCCAGGTAGTAGGTACACCCGGTGAGGGCTTCGGCTCATGCGGTGAAGGATATTTCCGCTTTTCAACCTTTGGTTCACCTGAAGATACACAAGAAGCGGCAAAAAGACTTGTTTCTCTGCTTTCAAAGTAAATTTCAATGGCTTCCTTTTTGAAGGAAGCCATTTGTTTTTGCAAATTATACATATATTGCGGTTAGCACAGTCTAACTATTTGTGAATATCGCTGAAATTTCAAATCGACAAATATTTTCCTTTCAAAAATGTTGACAAACAGTTAACAAAGTAGTATTATGTATTCGGTTAGCATGGACTAACTATGTATTTTCTATGGAAAAGGACAGATTATTTTGATGCCGTTAATGCTCGCCAATGTAGGCGAAGAGAATATAATTTTAAAAGTCGGTGGTAAGCCGGATGTGAAAAAGCATCTTGAAGATCTGGGTTTTGTTGCCGGAGGCAGTATTAGTGTAATTTCTGCTATGGGCGGGAATATAATTGTTAATGTAAAGGGAACCCGTGTTGCCATCAGCAAAGAGATGGCACAGAAGATCATGGTGTAAATTTATTTGACATATACTTTGCGTGAAGGAGGAAAAGTATGAAAACTTTGAAGGAGATCAAGGTCGGAAGCAGTGCAAAAGTCGTGAAGCTTCACGGCGAGGGCGCAGTAAAACGCCGTATTATGGATATGGGAATTACCAAGGGCGTTGAAGTAAACATCCGCAAGGTTGCACCTCTCGGCGATCCGATAGAAGTAACTGTTCGCGGTTACGAGCTTTCTATCCGCAAGGCAGATGCAGAAATGATCGAGGTTGAATAAGCCAATTTTCGAGCGATCTGCTTTGCAAATTTTTTTGACATAACAGTTAGCGTATGCTAATCAGAAACGGAGTATGATATATGAGTATCAGAATAGCACTCGCAGGTAATCCTAACTGCGGTAAAACAACATTATTCAACGATCTTACCGGTGCTAACCAGTATGTTGGTAACTGGCCGGGAGTTACTGTTGAGAAAAAGGAAGGCAAGCTTAAAAAGCATGACGGAGTAGTTATTACTGACCTTCCGGGTATTTATTCACTTTCTCCCTACACATTGGAGGAGGTAGTAGCAAGAAATTATCTTATTTCAGAGCGTCCTGATGTTATCCTTAACATTGTTGACGGTACAAACCTTGAAAGAAACCTTTATCTCACAACACAGCTTACAGAGCTTGGTATCCCTGTTGTTGTAGCTATCAATATGATGGATGTTGTTGAGAGGGCAGGCGATAAGATCAATATTGAGGAGCTTTCAAGAGAGCTTGGCTGCAAGGTAGTTAAGATCTCGGCTCTCAAAGGTAACGGTACCAGAGAAGCAGCCGAGGCTGCAATTGAAGCTGCAAAGAGCGGCAAAACCGTCCCACAGCATACTTTCTCAGGTGCAGTTGAACACGCTATCGCTCATATTGAAGAGGCAGCAGTACATGATATGCCTGCTGAACAGCAGCGCTGGTATGCAATCAAGATTTTCGAGCGTGACGATAAGGTGCTTGAGCAGCTAAAGCTCGATGAAACCACATTGAAACATATTGAAGAGGATATTGCAGCAGCAGAGCATGAGCTTGATGACGATGCAGAAAGCATTATCACTAATGAGCGTTATGTTTACATAGCTTCAATTATGAAGGGTTGTTACAAGAAAAAGTCAGCAGCAAAGCTTTCGACTTCTGACAAGATCGACAAAATCGTTACTAACCGTATTCTTGCGCTTCCGATATTTGTATTGATAATGTTCCTTGTTTATAAGATCTCAATCGGAACTATCGGTGATTGGACAGTAGGCTTTATGAACGACACACTTTTCGGTGAGTGGATAGTTCCCGCAGTTACATCCGGTCTTGAGTCTATCGGTTGTGTTGACTGGCTCGTAAGCCTTATTGCAGACGGCATCGTAGGTGGTGTTGGTGCAGTTCTCGGCTTCGTACCGCAGATGCTTATCCTCTTCCTGCTGCTTTCTATACTTGAGGATTGCGGATATATGGCTCGTGTTGCGTTTATTATGGATAGAATTTTCCGCAAATTCGGTCTTTCAGGCAAATCATTTATCCCAATGCTTATCGCATCAGGTTGCGGCGTTCCGGGTATTATGGCAAGCCGTACTATCGAAAATGAGCGTGACCGCAGAATGACTATTATCACTACCGGCTTTATCCCGTGCGGCGCTAAAATGCCTATTGTAGGTCTTATCGCTGCAGCATTGTTCGGAAACAGTGCGTGGGTTGCTACATCAGCTTACTTTATCGGTGTTGCCGCTGTAATCATTTCCGGTATTATGCTTAAAAAGACAAAGATGTTCGCAGGTGATCCTGCTCCGTTCGTAATGGAGCTTCCTGCATATCACGCACCTACTGTATTGAATGTTCTTCGTGCTACATGGGAGCGTGGTTGGAGCTTTATCAAGCGTGCTGGTACAGTTATCGTGATCGCAAGTATCGTTATCTGGGTTCTTAACAGCCTTACATTTGAGGGTGGTTTCCACTATATTGGCGAAGGCGACGAGAATTCTATTCTTAATGTTATAGGCTCCGCAATTGCAGTAATATTTAAACCTTTGGGCTTCGGCAATTGGCAGGCAGCAGTTGCAACCGTTCTCGGCCTTGTAGCAAAGGAAGAGGTAGTCGGCGTATTCGGTTCACTCTCATCAATGGCTGATGCAGATCTCGCATTTTCACTTGTTGAAGAGGGAAGTGCAGAGCTTTCAATAATCGGCGCTGAATTCTTTGATGGCAGCAAGCTTGCAGCATTCTCATTCATGATATTCAACCTTCTTTGTGCTCCTTGCTTCGCAGCTATGGGTGCAATCAAGAGAGAGATGAATAATGCTAAATGGACAGCCTTTGCAATCGGTTATATGTGTGCGTTTGCATATATCGTTTCACTCGTTGTATATCAGATCGGTTGTGCATTTACCGGCAACCTCAATATCGTAGGACTCATTATTGCACTCATTGCAGTTGCAGGTATGCTCTATATGCTGTTCAAACCTTATAAGGAATCAACAAAGCTTACTCAAAAGGTAAAGGTTAAATAATCTTATAGGAGATGTAAATATGTTTGCTTGGATAGTTGAGAACATCGGCACAATAGTCGTGTGCGCTGTTCTTATCGGAGTGGTTGCTTTGATAATTACAATTATGGTCCGCAATAAGAAAAAAGGTAAATCCTCTTGTAGTTGCGGCTGTTCCGGTTGTGCTATGAGCGAGCATTGCCACTCAAAAAAATAATTTATGCCGTCAGTTAATTACTGACGGCTTTTTTATTGACAATAAGCGATATATATGGTAAGATTAAAACATAAAATATGAATAATGTGTTAATTTAACACATTATCAGAAAAGAAGGAGAGTAATTATGTTTTGTGAAAAATGTGGAAATCAGCTTCCGGAGGACGCAAAGTTTTGCGCTAATTGCGGAGCAATGGTTGAACCGGATGATTCTGCGGCTCCTGCAACAGCAGCACCTGTTGTTGAAGCTCCCGCAGCACCCGTAGCCGAAACGCCTGTTGTTGAAGCTCCCGCTGCACCCGTAGCCGAAACACCTGTTGTTGAGCAACCGTTCCAGCCTGTTCAGCAGCCCGCTCAGCCTGTGGCACCTAAAAAGAATATCTGGAAAATACTTATTCCCATCATTGCAGGCTCTGTTGCACTGATACTTGTGCTTGTTTTAGTGTTTGCGGTTATCGTGCCCGCATTCAACAAGACCAAGGTAAAGGATTACATTGAATTTTCAATTGATGAATCTGTACTTTACGAAGGCTATATTAGTGCTGATGTTTCTATCGATACAGAAACGCTGCTTATCGATAAGGTGCTTGATGGCAAGAATTTTGATTATGATGATATTGATTCATGGACCAGCCTGGGCTCTGCTTACGGTAACTCTTATTATGTTTCACAGATCCTTGAATATTGCAATATTGAAGCAAGAATTAAGGATGCAGTGGTTGATGAGGAAAGCGAAGATAGTATAAGCTACGGTGATACATATGATACTGTCGAAAACCTTAAATCTACCGATACGGTAGTTGTTGAGATTACATGGGATCAGAGTGAGTCAGCTAAAAAGACTATTAAAAATGCACAGAAGAAGTCCGGCATTAAGTTTGATACATCTGATGCAACTGTAGAATTCAGCGTGCAGGATGAGCTTGAGGCAGCATATCTCACAGTTCAAGAAGCCACAGAAGTAGACATTCTCGGCTATATCCAAGAACAGGATCTTGTATATACTGAAGGCTTTGAGGACGGTGATCTCAGATGCAAGATCGATGAGTTTGAGTACGAGGCTGAGGGTTATACCTTCAAGCATTCCGACGGATACAGCTCTATTTATATCTACGATAGTGAAGGTGATTCCGTAGGCTCTGTATATCTTAATACATATATGGATGACGAGTCTTGCAGCAACTATTATCTTTCTACAGGAGATGTTATCACATTTACGCTTAATGACGGCGTGATTGAGGATATCGGTCTTGTATTTACAAAGGATTCATTTGATTACACAGTAAAGGCTAACACATATCTTACCGCTGACGAGTGCAAAACAAATATCAATCTTATCAAAACAGCTCTTAATGAGCAGGTTGATGAAACAAAGAATGTAGTTTCAGCTTATTTCCTCAAGGATAAGACCGGCGATGCATACTATGATAATATTGTTTGCCTTATCACTAAAGAAACCCAAGAAGATTGGTGGACAAATGAGAAAGAAACAGTATATAAGGTATACTATTTCAGAAATGCATATATGCAGGACGGCGAATTCTGCTATTCATATTATTCAAACAGCTATTCATCATATGAGGATGTTAAATCTGCTGTTGAGCGTGACTACTACATCTCCGATGATGGCTATACATCAACAAAAGTTTTAGGATAAGGAGTAATTTATTATGAAGTTTTGTAAGTATTGCGGAAAACAGTTAGAGGATAATGAGGTTTGCAGCTGTCAGCAGCCTGCAACTCCGGTTCAGCCTGTACAACAGCCGGTAAATCCCTATCAGGCAGCAGCGCCGGCAACACCGGCAAAGCCGAACAAATTTGTACTCGCATTCAAGAATTTCCCCACCATCTTCCTTTCATATTGGAATAACTCCAAAAGAATTGCCGATATTGCAAAGAAAGAGAAGGATTGGGCGCTTGCAACTATCCTTTCAGGTACATTCTTCCTTGCACTTTTGATTATGAATTTGTTCTTCTATAACACATTCAATTTCGGCATATCATTCGTTTTTGCTTTGGTAATGACAATCACAGTAGGCGGATTCTATGTAATGTCCTCATTCCTTGTTAAGAAGATATTTAACAAGGGTATAAGCGCAAAAGAAGCTTTACTTGACTCATACATAGAGTTTTCGGTTCATTCGCTCATGCTTTCATGCTTATATATCGTAACAGCAATCGCTTCGCTTATTTCAATGTGGTTTGGTATGTTCTTTGTTGTATTCAGCATTGCATATCTGCTTGTTGTATATCTTGGCGATATCCGTGTTTCACTTGGCGATGCAGCAAATAAAACATGGGCAATGGCAATCGTTGCAGGTATATTTATGGTAGCTTTGGTTATCTGCCTTGTTTTAGCATTAGTATTTTTCTCATGGAGCATGGTAGATGTAATGTCAAATGCTTTCAGCTCTTATGATATGTATGATCTCTTCTATTAATATATAAGCTGAATAAAATGCCGGAAGTCTTAAAAAAGACTCCCGGCATATTTCTTTTACCATGGATTATTTTTGTCGGGATCTGTTGGATCCCATCCTCTGTTCGGACTTTGAATATCAATTGTGATTGGTTTGCTCGGTATAATAGGCTCGGTATTGGCAGAATCATAAATTATGACTGTCGTACCACTTGGGCAATTGTCATATATCCATTTAGCATCGATTACTGAAAGTCGTACGCAGCCGAGCGATGCAGCCTCGCCAAGCTTGTTGTATTCCTCGTATTCAAGATCAGACTTGTCCTGCGAGAAATAAGGAACAGAGTGAAAAAGTATCGAGCCTGTTATGCGTGTCGCATATTGTCCGTAAACACCTCCGACGAGCAATCGCCAAGTGTATTTATCAGTAGTAGTGAATGTACCGGTAGGAGTACCGTTGTTTTTTCCAACCGAACAAGTCATTGCTTTATAAGGCAATGTATATTTGCCGCTTTCATCTTTTGAGTAAACTGTGACGATATTCTGAAGGCGGTTAACCTTAATAAGATACGGATTTTGGTTTACAGTTGCTATTGCAGGTTTTATTTCAGTAAGATAATCGGCAAAGCAGAATCCGACATTGCCGTCATATTCAACTCTATACCAATTACCCGTAATACCTGTTACGTTGACACTATCGCCAATACTAAACTGTCCTAATTTTTCATAATCGGTTGAAGGCCCTTTGCGTACATTCAAAGCCGCCGTTACGTACATAGTTTTTTCTATTGGCGTAACACTTATTGCAGTTGTTTTGACAATAGTAGTTGTCTTGGTAATAGTAGTTGTTGAGGCAGTTGTTGTTACTGCTGTTGCAGTAGTCGTTGCCGCGGTTGTGATTACGGCAGAATTTTCCTTAACAGTAATATTGGGAACTTCTTTTGTGTATGTACAGGATGTAAGTATAAGCACAAGGATGATGAGTGTTGAAAATATTTTAAAATGTTTCATATGCTTTCTCCTTTGTTAGTTTAGTATATTATTTAATAAAGCATATGTCAATTAAAATAACAACTTTGTAAACAAAAACCGCTCAAAATTTGAGCGGTTTAAGCGTATTATTTGTTTTTTAGATATTCGTCGATTGCGCTTGCCGCAGTTTTTCCTGCACCCATTGCAGAAATAACTGTTGCAGCACCTGTTACAGCGTCACCACCGGCATATACGCCTTCCTTAGTGGTTGCTCCGGTCTGCTCTTCAACAATAATGCCGCCTCGTTTGTTTACTTCAAGTCCCTCAGTGGTAGATTTTATAAGCGGATTAGGAGAAGTACCAATCGAAATAATAACGGTATCAACATCAAGCACAAATTCGCTGCCCTCTATTTCAACGGGTCTGCGACGGCCTCTTTCATCCGGCTCGCCAAGCTCCATTCTGATACACTTCATACCAGTCACAAAACCGTTTTTCGGATCGCGCTTATCATCAGGATTTTCATAGCCGAGGATCTCAACCGGATTGTTAAGCAGCATAAACTCGATGCCTTCCTCCATTGCGTGTTCGACTTCTTCACGGCGTGCAGGCAATTCCTCCATTGAACGACGATATACTATATATACCTTTTCAGCGCCAAGACGGAGTGCAGTTCTTGCAGCGTCCATAGCAACATTACCGCCGCCTACAACTGCTACCTTGCCGCCCTTCATAATGGGGGTAACGGGACTGTCAAGGTAAGCCTTCATGAGATTGCTTCTTGTTAAGAACTCGTTAGCGGAATATACACCTTTATAGCCTTCGCCGGGAATATTCATAAAGTTCGGGAGACCCGCTCCTGAACCGATAAAAACAGCTTCAAATCCATCTTCAAACAATTCGTCAACAGTGAGTGTTTTACCGATAACTACATTTGTTTCGATATCCACACCCATTGCGATTAAGTTGTCCACCTCTTTTTGAACGATAGCTTTAGGCAAACGGAATTCGGGAATACCGTACACAAGCACACCACCTGCGGTATGCAACGCCTCAAATACAGTGACCTTATAGCCTTTTTTAGCGAGATCGCCGGCACAGGTAAGACCTGATGGTCCTGAACCAACTACTGCTACACGGTGTCCGTTTGACGGTGCTGTTTCCGGCGCTTTATCTGAATGAGCATTATGCCAATCAGCAACGAAACGCTCAAGTCTGCCGATGCCCACCGGCTCACCCTTTATACCTCGAACGCATTTGCTTTCGCATTGTGTTTCCTGCGGACATACTCTACCGCAAACAGCAGGAAGGGAAGATGACTTATTGATTATCTTATATGCTTCTTCAAAATCGCCCTCTTTGATCTTCGCAATGAATTCGGGTATATGTATATTAACGGGGCATCCGTTGACGCAAGGCATATTTTTGCAGTTAAGGCAACGCAATGCCTCATCAATTGCAGTTTCCTCTGAATAACCGGTCGCAACTTCAAGAAAGTTTTTGGCACGAACAGCCGGCTCCTGTGACGGCATAGGATTTTTATTTGGTGACATATTGTTCTTAGGCATAATTAATGTACCTCCTTGTTAAAGAGATTGCAAGCGTCCTCATATGCGTGGTGCTCAAAATCACGGTACATAGCGTTTCGGCTCATAGCCTCATCAAAATCGACCTCGTATCCGTTGAAATCGGGTCCGTCAACGCAAGCGAATTTGGTAACACGCTTGCCGTCCTGATTAAGTGTTAGACGACAACCACCGCACATGCCAGTACCGTCGATCATAATAGGATTCATTGAAACTGTGCAGGGGATACCTGTCGGCTTTGCCGCTGCAACAACAAATTTCATCATAATAAGCGGACCTATAGTGATTATTTCATCAAACGTCTCGCCGCTTTCAAACATCTCATTGAGCGGTACGCAAACATTGCCTTGTCTGCCGTATGATCCGTCATCAGTCATAACAACGGTGCGGCTTGATGCTGCTCGGAACTCATCTTCAAGAATAACGATATCTTTTGAACGGAATCCAATGATAGATGTTACATCACAGCCCATTTCATTAAGCTTCTGTGCAATAGGCAATGCAATAGCGCAACCTACTCCGCCGCCAACAATACATACTTTTTTTAGACCTTCTACTTTTGTTGCGGTACCGAGCGGGCCAACAAAATCTTTTATATACTCTCCGCATTCCTTGTTGCTTAATTTTTTGGTCGTTCCGCCTACTATCTGGAATATAATGCGGACATAACCTTTTTCTCTGTCGTATCCGGCAACGGTGAGGGGAATACGCTCACCCTCTTCGTCAACACGAAGGATTATAAACTGTCCGGGCTGTGCCTTTTTTGCAACCAGCGGAGCTTCGATCTCCATCAGTACAACATTGTCATTAAGCTGTTGTTTTTTTACTATCTTATACATTTTAGGTATCACCTTTTTTGATTTTTATAAAAATAGAAAGGTAAGAAACTTACCTTTCTATTATAAAACTATATCATTAAAAAGTAAATTGTGAATTTTTATAATTTATGCATTGAAATTGCAAGAATATTTGATAAAAAGGAGGAAATAGACATACTAATCGAACATATCCTTGAGTTTATCAAAGAATCCCTTGCGTTTTTTGTAGTTTTTCTCAGTAGTTGTTTCATCGAAGGCACGCAGTACTTCTCTTTGCTGCTTTGAAAGATCCTTCGGTACTTCAACCGTTACTTTAACATACTGATTTCCCTTTGAACTTGCGTTGATACGCTGTATACCTTTGCCAGCAAGCTTGAATTCATCACCCGGCTGTGTGCCTTCATGTATCTTGAATTTTACTTTGCCGTCAAGTGTAGGTACGGTTATCTCCGCACCAAGCGCCGCCTGAACGAAGGTTATCGGTACTTCACAGTAAACATCGTAACCCTTACGGGTATAGATTGGATGAGGACGAACATTAACTTCAATTCGAAGATCACCTGCAGGGCCGCCGTTTATACCAGCATCGCCTGCGCCGCGTACATTGAGCATCTGACCGTCATCAATACCGGCAGGAACTGTGACTTTCTGTGTTTTTGTGACTTTAATTCTGCCACGGCCGGAGCAGTTCTGACAAGGTGTCTCAATTATCTTTCCTTTACCCTGACAGCGAGTACATACGCTTTGAGTCTGCATAGTACCGAGTATTGTACGCTGCATTCTTGTAACCTGACCTGTACCGTGACACTCACCGCAGGTCTTGACAGATGTTCCGCTTTTTGCGCCACTTCCGTTACAGTCGGGACAGCTTTCGATATGCGATACCTTGACATCCTTGATACAGCCTTTTGCGGCTTCTTCAAATTCAATGAATATCTGTGTTTGAGTATCTGCACCTCGTTTCGGAGCATTGGGGTTAGAGCGCTGACCTCCGCCAAATCCGAAGCCACCGAAAATATCGGAGAATATATCACCGAAACCGCCGAAATCTCCGTAACCGGCACCGGCACCGCCTGCGCCGAAATTAGGATCTACGCCTGCATGACCGAATTGGTCATAGCGTGATTTCTTGTCAGCATCTGACAATACTTCATATGCTTCATTAACTTCCTTGAATTTTTCCTCGGCTTCCTTATCACCGGGATGAAGATCCGGATGGTATTTCTTTGCTGCCTGACGGTAAGCTTTTTTAATTGTGGCTTCATCGGCGCTTTTGTCTACTCCCAGCACTTCATAATAGTCCCGCTTATCTGCCATCTATGTTACAACTCCCTAAAAAATATGTGTATAACACCCCACAAGCCCTCACCTTGCGGTGAGGGCACGGGCAATATTAAAATCAATTATTTATCTTCTGTGAATTCAGCATCATATACATTGCTGTCATCACCACCATTTGCAGCGTCACCTGTCGGCGGTGTTTGACCCTGTGCTGCCTGCTGCTGATAAAGCTTTTCACCGACTGCATAAATCGCCTTCTGCAATTCTTCTTGTTTAGCCTTGATAGCCTCAGTATCTGTGCCCTTGAGAGCTTCTTTAAGAGCGTCACTTGCAGTCTTTACGCTGTTTTTATCTTCCTCGGAAAGCTTGTCACCTGCATCGTTGATAGTCTTTTCAGCCTGATATACCATTTGATCGGCGTTGTTGCGGAGATCTACCTCTTCACGACGCTTTTTGTCTTCAGCAGCGTACTGTTCTGCGTCGTGAACAGCCTTTTCAATATCCTCTTTTGACATTGATGTGCTTGATGTGATAGTGATAGCCTGCTCCTTACCTGTGCCCTTATCCTTTGCAGAAACATGCACGATACCGTTAGCATCTATATCAAATGTTACTTCGATCTGGGGGATACCTCTGGGAGCAGGAGCAATACCGTCAAGATGGAATACGCCGAGTGTTTTGTTATCCTTTGCGAATTCACGTTCACCCTGAAGTACATGAACCTCAACAGATGTCTGACCGTCTGCGGCAGTAGAGAAGATCTGGCTCTTCTGTGTCGGAATAGTTGTATTTCTTTCAATTACCTTTGTATTGATACCGCCCATTGTTTCGATACCGAGTGAAAGCGGAGTAACATCAAGAAGAAGCAGTCCCTTAACATCACCGCCAAGAACGCCGCCCTGGATGCATGCACCGATAGCAACGCACTCATCGGGGTTGATTCCCTTGAAGGGCTCTTTGCCCATAAAGTTCTTAATTGCTTCGTTTACGGCAGGGATACGGCTTGAACCGCCTACCATAAGAACCTTGTTGATCTCTGATTTTTCAAGACCTGAATCAGCAAGCGCCTGACGAACAGGTCCCATTGTAGCTTCAACAAGATCAGCAGTAAGCTCATTGAACTTTGCTCTTGTAAGAGTTGTTTCGTAGTGCTTCGGACCTGTTGCATCTGCTGAGATGAACGGAAGATTGATATCAACCGAAGTTACACCTGAAAGGTCGATTTTTGCCTTTTCAGCAGCTTCCTTCACACGCTGCATAGCCATCTTGTCGCCTGAAAGATCAATACCGCTTTCAGCCTTGAAGCCGGATACGATATAGTCCATAATGCGCTTGTCAAAGTCGTCGCCGCCGAGTCGGTTATTACCTGCTGTTGCAAGAACTTCCTGAACACCATCACCCATTTCGATGATAGATACATCAAAAGTACCGCCGCCAAGGTCGTAAACCATTACCTTCTGGTCATTTTCCTTGTTTACACCGTAAGCAAGAGCAGCAGCAGTAGGCTCGTTGATGATACGCTTAACATCAAGACCTGCAATCTTACCTGCATCTTTTGTTGCTTGACGCTGTGCATCGGTAAAGTATGCCGGAACTGTGATTACAGCTTCTGTTACAGGCGAACCGATATAAGCCTCGGCATCAGCCTTAAGCTTTTGGAGAATGATAGCTGAGATCTCCTGCGGAGTATAGTTTTTGCCGTCAACAGATACAGTATGTGATGTACCCATTTCACGCTTAATAGATGAAATTGTTCTGTCAGGATTTGTGATAGCCTGACGCTTTGCGACTTGACCTACCATGCGGTCGCCGTTCTTTGAAAAAGCAACTACTGAAGGGGTTGTTCTTGCACCTTCTGCGTTAGCAATAACGACAGGCTCGCCACCTTCGATAACGGCAACACAAGAGTTTGTTGTACCAAGGTCAATACCTATAATTTTTCCCATAATAAATTCTTCCTTTCAAGAATAAAAATCAAGTTTAATATATTAATCGCAATTTGCGACTTTTACCATTGCGTAACGAAGTACATTATCGCCGAGCTTGTATCCGGTCTGAAGTACCTCTGTAATTATGTTTGCACCGACAGATTCATCTTCTACGCGCATTACTGCCTGATGCATATCTACATTGAACTCTTCGCCAACAGGGTTTATCTCTTCAAGACCGAGCTTTGTAAGAGCTTCGGTAAGACCTTTGATAGTCATGGTCACTCCTTTAGCATAGTCGGGAGAATCGGGATCTGCTGCAAGTGAGCGGTTGATATTATCGATGCTCGGTAGCAGTGCCTTGATAGTTTCACCCTTTACATATGCTGCAGTCTTGTCACGGTTGGCAGTCTCACGCTTTTTGAAGTTATCAAATTCAGCGCAGGTGCGAAGAAGCATATCCTTTGTTTTTTCCAATTCTGCCTTTACTGCTTCGAGCTCTTCAGCAATAGCGTCTGTTGCTTCTGAATTTTCTTGTGTAGCTTCGACAGCAGGCTCTTTAATCTTTTCGTCCTTTTTCTTTTTTGTTTTCTCTGCCAAATCAATCAGCATCCTTTCTTATATCTGTTCCGAGACTTGCGGAAAGCATTTTGCTGAATTCCTTGCGGAAATACAACAACCCCGGAATAATATGTTCATAATCCATTCGGTCTGGGCCTAAAATACCAATACTGCCAAGCTCCTTGCCACCTATATAGTATTTTGTTGCCACAACTCCCGAACTTGTAAGCGCTGCTTCGCCGGTTTCATTGCCAAGCACCACATTTATATCATCATGGAATTGTGATAAGATAGAAAGCATTTCACGCTTGCTGTGGAGAAATTTTAATATTCCCGTTGCTCTTGCGTTTGCAAATTCACGGTGTGATATTAAATAGCTTTCACCACTCAAATGTATGCGGGAATTTGCGATATCAGCAGCAGCGTCATATAAAGCCGCAAGAATAGGTGCTGTAAGCAATGCATATTTGCCGAATGATCCGAGCATACTCTGTGCTGCTGCAGGTGTGAAATCTTCAAGCACCGTGCCGATAAGCTGTGACTTCAATATCTCATTTATCGTTGACAACGTTTCGGGCGGTATATTTTCATCACACCGTGTGATACTGTTGGATATCATACCGTTTGATGCTATAAGCACAAGCATTACTTTATTATACCCCACATCTATCAACCGTATTTCGCTGATAAGCGATTGCTTGTCGGAAGGGGTAGTCAGCATTGCGGCACAGCCTGTATAATCGGCAAGCGCATTGCAAGCGGCATCAATAAGACGGTCAGGCGATGTTATATTTTGCGGCATAAGCGAGTCGATAATTCGTTTATCCTCGTCAGAAAGCTTATTATTTTTAATAAGCTCACTGATAAAATAGCGGTAGCCCTTTGCAGTAGGTACTCTGCCTGCAGATGTATGAGGCTGATTAAGCATACCCAATTCACACAACTCACTCATTTTTGCTCTTATAGTGGCAGATGAGCAGTTGAGCGGCTCAGTTTCAAGTAACTGCTTTGAACCTACAGGCTCACCGGTGATGATATATGCACGGATAACCGCTGACAGTATATCACTGTTGCGTTTGTTCAGCTGCATTTTCATCACTCCTTTTTCATTTAGCACTCTTTTCCTTGGAGTGCCAACACCTATAATTTAGCACTCTTTGCACAAATTGTCAAGCGTTATTTTGTAAATAATTTATTAACTGTTTGACCTTTTTTGACTTTCAAAAATATTGTATAAAAAGTAAACGTACCGTCAACACTATAAAAAACAGAAGAAAGGAAACTTTTTGTTATGTCAAAAATACATTTTGAAGATAAAAATAAATCCCGTTTTTCTAAAAGGGCAGGAATGTACATCTCGCTTGCCGTGTGTATGATAGCACTCGGTATAGGATCATGGTCAGCAGTAAAAAGAGCAAACGATTTAAAAGAGGAGGCAGAGCTGCCATCAACAACGAATGCAGCACTCGATGCCCGTGTAAATGAAACTGATGTAACACAGATCATCACAAAAGCCCCTGAAACAGAGGTTAGAACAACTGAAGCTACTACTAAAAAGAGCGCAATCTTTTTCACGGTGCCGGTCGTAGGAAATATAATAAAGAGTTTTTCCGATACAGAGCTGCAATATTCCGAAACATATAACGATTGGCGCTTGCATACGGCAGTTGATATTGCGGTTGAAAAAGGAACAAAGGTCTATTGCTCCGGCAGCGGTACTGTAAGTGATATATATGAGGATGAGCGCTATGGAACGACTGTTATTATCGACCACGGTAACAATATTGTGACCGAATACAGCTGTGTAAATACCCCTTGCGTGCAAAAAGGACAGTCGGTCGAGGTGGGCGATATGCTGGGAACAGTCGGTGATATCGAGTGTGAATCAGTCGAGCAAGCTCATTTGCATTTTGCCGCAAAGCGTGACGGAAAATATGTTGATCCGTATACTGCATTGTCTATAAGTACGAATTAATGTCAATATTAATGTATAAGGTGAATATATTAATATAAGAAACTGCCCCCGAACCGTTAAGGGGCGCAAAATAAGCTTTGCGGAAAAATCTTGCTTTCCGCAAGGCTTTTTATGCTTTATTACAGATAGAGCATATTAGTACCGCTTATTTTGTGTATTATGCCGAAATGTACTTTATTTAGTATGTTTTTATTGACATCAACACAATATGTTGTTATACTTGATATTGCAGAATACTATAAGGAGGTAAAAGTTGAGTATGAATGCATGGAATGGATTTATTCGTGGAGATTGGTGCGAAAACATCAATGTCCGTGAGTTTATTAAACTAAACTATACAGAGTATTGCGGAAATGAGGATTTTCTTTGCGGTACTACAGAGCGTACCGACCGCATAAGCAAGCGTGTCAATGAGTTGCTTGTTGAAGAAAACAAAAACGGCGGTGTTTTGAAGGTTGACAGCGAAAATGTTTTGACTATTCTTTCACATGATCCGGGTTATATTATAAAAGGTGACGATATCATTTTGGGCTTGCAGACAGATGAGCCGTTGAAAAGAGGCGTCAGCCCGTTTTCGGGTTATCGTAATGCGGCACAGGCTTGTGAAGCATACGGCTATAAGCTCGGTAAAAATGTAGAGGCTGAATTTAAATACAGAACTACTCATAATACCGGCGTATTCAGAGTATATACCGATACAATGAAAAAAGCGCGCCACGCAGGAATTCTTACCGGTTTACCTGATGCTTATGCGCGCGGTAGAATTATCGGTGATTACAGAAGGATTGCGCTTTACGGTATGGACAAGCTTATCGCTTGCAAAAAAGCGGATAAGGCTGCGTTTGACGGTGCTGATATGGATACCGAAACGATGCGTATGATAGAAGATCTTGCAAAGCAGCTTGAATTTATGGAGCAGCTTAAAACCATGGCCTTGCAGTACGGCTGTGATATTTCCCGCCCTGCTGAAAATGCGTACGAGGCAGTTCAATGGCTTTATTTCGGATATCTGGGTGCTATCAAGGAACAGAACGGCGCTGCAAACAGCATCGGCAGAATTTCCGCATTCCTGGATATTTATATTCAGCGGGATATTGATAACGGTGTTATTGATGAAACTAAAGCACAAGAGCTTATTGATGATCTTGTTTTGAAGCTTCGTCTTGTTCGTCATCTGCGTACACCCGAGTATAATGAACTGTTTGCCGGCGATCCCGTTTGGGTAACCTGCTCACTTGCAGGCGTCACTGAGGAAGGCAAGAGTATGGTAACCAAGACGGATTACCGCTTATTGCATACTCTTTATAATCTCGGACCTTCCGCAGAGCCGAATATTACTGTTCTTTGGGCGCAGGAGCTTCCGCAGAGCTTCAAGGATTATTGTGCAAAGGTTTCTATTGATACCGATTCTATACAGTATGAAAATGATGATGTAATGCGCAAGGACTTCGGTGATGACTATGCTATCGCTTGCTGTGTATCTGCAATGAAAGTCGGTAAGCAGATGCAGTTCTTCGGCGCACGCTGCAATCTAGCAAAGGTACTGCTGCTCGCTCTTAACGGCGGTCGTGATGAGATCGGCGGTTTACAGGTGGCACCCGAGGGTGATGTATTTGAAGAAAAGCCGCTTGAATATGAAAAGGTACTTGAAGCATATAAAAAGTATCTCTCATGGATGGCAAAACTGTATGTAAATACAATGAATGTTATTCACTATATGCACGATAAATACGCTTACGAGCGTCTTATGATGAGCTTGCATGATACAGATGTTGAGCGCCTTATGGCGTTTGGTATTAGTGGTATGAGTGTTGCTACCGACAGTCTTTCGGCTATCAAGTATGCAAAGGTAACGCCGAAAAAAGATGAGCGCGGAATTATCACCGAATTTATTACCGAGGGCGAGTTCCCGCAATATGGTAATGATGACGATCGGGTTGATCTTATCGGTAAGGAGCTTGTTGAGTTCTTCTACAAGGAACTTTGCAAAACTCCCACATACCGCAACGCAAAGCATACGCTTTCTATCCTTACCATCACATCAAATGTTATGTATGGATCAAAAACAGGTGCTACACCTGACCGCCGTAAGGCAGGTGAGCCTTTCGCACCGGGTGCAAATCCAATGCACGGCAGAGATCACAGCGGTGCTCTTGCAAGTCTTAATTCAGTTGCAAAGCTCGATTACGCTTGCTGCCAGGACGGTATTTCAAATACATTTTCTATCACACCGGATGCTCTTGGTAAGAGCGATGAGGATAAGGTAAGAAACTTAACAACTGTGCTCGATGGATACTTTGCACAGGATGCACATCACCTCAATGTTAATGTTTTGAACCGTGAAAAGCTTATTGCTGCTATGAACGATCCTACACTATATCCTACACTTACTATCCGTGTAAGCGGATATGCGGTAAACTTCAACAAGCTTACCCGTGAAAAGCAAGAGGAAGTTATTTCCCGCACCTTCCACGAGAGTATGTAAAATGGCTAAAATACACTCCTTTGAAAGCATGGCGGCGGTTGACGGTGTCGGATTGCGTTGTGCGGTATTCTTTTACGGATGTCCGCTTCGGTGCGTGTACTGCCACAATCCCGATACATGGGGAACAGGTGGCACTGAAATGAGTGCAAAAGAGGTTGCCGATAAAATTGCAAGATTTAAGCCGTATTTTAAAAACGGCGGCGGTGCAACCTTCTCAGGTGGTGAGCCGCTGCTCCATGCTGATTTTATATGTGAAACCGCAAAGGAGCTGAATGCTAATAGCATCGGCTACACGCTTGATACATCAGGCACAGTAGAACTGAATGATGCTGTAAAGAGTGCCATCAAAGGTGCCGACAGCGTGATACTCGATCTGAAATTTTATAATGAACAGATGTATGAAAAGTATTGCGGTGAGGGTTATTACAAAATGCTTGAAACCGCACATTACTGTAATAGCATAAGTAAGCCGCTCTGGCTTCGTACAGTTATAGTACCGGGTATCAATGATACTTATGAGGATATTAAGAAGTATGCTGCCGTTGCAAAAACGCTGGCACCTATCCGTTATGAGCTGCTTGCATTTCATACTATGGGTTTTTTTAAGTATGAAAAGTTAGGGATTGATAATCCGCTTAAAAAACACAAAGCGCTTGATAAGGGCAGGCTTATCGAATTACAGCAGCAGATGGATGAATTAATGAAATAAACAAAGAGGAAAGACAAATTTCAGTCTTTCCTCTTTGCTTTTAATTAAGCTTCAAAACTTTTTATCAGCTTTTCCGCAGCCTTTCCGTTGGCGTTGCCTATATAGGTTTGCTGCCACTCTTTAAGCTTTGTGAAATCATATTCGGATATGTTTCTGATAGATTTCACCAAAGTTTCAGGATCGGTGATAACAGGACACGGAAGTATATTTTCATAGTCATAATTTGCTTGAACTTTGCGTAGCCTTGCACGGAAGTCCGGTACATATGCGAATGTCGGCTTCATAGCTGCAAAGGAAGATACAAATCCGTTTGAGAATGAGCCTATAATAACATCGGCTACTGATATTGCTTCATATTCTGTAAGTTGATTTGTAACATCATAAAAGCCTTTTTGGTACGCTTTAGCGGATTGGGTAAGTGTTGCTTTTATGCTCAGCTTACCGTCATTATAATTAGTAAAATATTTAAGAATAATATAATCATCCTTTAAATATTCGTACAGATAATTATCTGCTTGTGATTCATATGATTTCGGCGCATCCTTGCCATTATCACGCACGACAAAGTCAAGCAGTATTTTTTTGCCGTTCAAATCACCGCAGAGTTTTTTAAGCTTATCCATAGCAGCTGACTTGAAATCTTGATTCATAAGACAGTCGGCCTTGATATCACCGGTGTAGATATGTGTGCTTTCATCTTCACAAACCGTTCTGCCGTAAATATCCTTTTGCGCTTCGGTCGGAATGCAAACATATTTTATATTGTTGTACATCGGCGCTATTTCGTATTTATCACCATATATGCCGCTTTGATAACTCAAAGTAGCCTTGCCGGTCTTTTTGAAAGCAAAAGCGCATTTCGGCACATAAATCACCTTTGTTTCCGCACGCAAGGTAATAAGATCAAGCAACGAATTGTCATATTCAATAAATACGAATTCTGCATCTGCAATGGTACCGATAATTTCTTTATTCTTTTCTACATCCTTTGATGTGGTAAGTGAAATAAATTTTGTACAGTTATTTAATGCGGCTTTCAAGTCTGCCGTGCAGTCCAGCAAGACAGTTTTACCGCAAATGACAGGGCGAGCGCTCTGCTTTTTATACTCATCAGAATATAGTTTCTTTTTCTTTTGAAGTGTTGCACATTCAGATATATAATCTCTGTAAAGACCATTGCTTTTCGGAACTTTATCAAAAGGAAGATTTGAAATAGTTGCTTTTTTATGAGCGTCAAGCGACTCTTTACCTAACAAATCTTCAAGTATACGGTCAGTTGCGTGTCCATCGCACGAACTCATAAACTTATCACGAAAATCTTTGATTTTTTGCTTGTCAAACCGTGTGTCAATATTCTTAATATAATCTATCATCTCAAGATTTGTTGAGCAGATAGGACCGGGCGACATCTCGAAATAATCGTAATAAAATCCGCGCCAATTGAAATAACTGTCAAGGTCATAAGCAAAGAATATCAGCGGACGTTCAAACAGCGAATATTCAAACACAAGCGAGGAATAATCTGAAATACATATATCTGCACAAACAAGCAGATCTTCAATATCCATCACACGGCTTACATCAACAGCAAAATCCGAGTACTCATTTGGGATAGCAGGCAGCTTCTTTACAAACGGATGATGCTTGAACAGCAATACATAATCATCCCCGAAATTTTCATAGAACATCTTTACATTCAGGAGATTAGGCGCATATGCATTGCCAACATTTCCTCTGAAGGTTGGTGCATATAGAATTACCTTCTTGCCCTTTGCCTGCGGCACTATATCGTAAAGGGTGGTATAGGCGTTGTTCAAAAAATCTTTATCATAAAACACATCGGTTCTTGATGAGCCGGTCGCCTTTACTGCCTGCGGCTTGTCCGACAAATTCATTGCCTCAATATATGCCCATGCGACTTCAGGACTTGAAACGGTAACAAGATCATATTTATTGTAGTATGAGTGCTTTAACTGCTCCTTGCGGCTTGCTCCGAAAAGCATATCCGCTATTGAAAGACCGAATTTTTTGAATGCACCGCAGCCGTGCCAAAGCTGTGCAGTCTTTGTCTCAGGGCGGAATTTGATACTGCCCAGACAGTTTGATGCATCGTTGGTAAACACAACCTTTGCCGTTGCTGCATCGCGAAGCATATCAACACATCTTTTAAGATAGGTCTTTTTTCTTACCTTACCTTGCTTTAAAAAATGAGTATGAACGGTATAGCTATAATTGTTGACAAGCTCATTGAATATTACTTTAAAGCTGTTTGATACATCATCCATTCGTACTTCAACAAATACCAGCTTATTAGGATCTATCGGTTTTTTTGCCGCTTTTTTATATACTTTCGGGAAAATTATATTCAGTGTCAAAAAAGCGAAAAGCTTGTTAAATAATTTATTTATACGCTTTTTAATTTTATTCATTTTAAACTCCTGATAAAATATTGATTTAACATTATTTTAATATAATTTAACAAGCTTGTCAATTGAACCGAAGAAAGTTTTTAAGTTTATAATTCTGATGTAACAATATGTTCGATTCCACAAGGCAAATTTTGGAGCTTATCTGCAAAAAATACGGGATATGCCGTGTGGTTTTTAAGGTCCTTTATCGGAATCCAATTCATATGTTCCTTGCCGTAGGCACAATAGCTGTTGCTGTTAAGCTCTTTCGTGCCACGGGACTTCATTAAAAAATAGAATGAAATTTCATGACAGTGTGTTTTATTGTCTTCACCAAGGAAGAAGTTTTCGTGTACAAACAAAAGCCGATCTACTTCATACATAACACCGGTTTCTTCATAGGTTTCACGGATAACTGCATCCTTAGCTGTTTCGCCGGCATGCACACCGCCGCCTACCGAATAATAGTAGTCATGAGCATCATTGCTCGCAAGCAGTACGCATCCATCCTCAATAATAACTGCGGCGGCACGGAAGCGAAACCAAATTCCGGGTGCAGTAAAATGACAGTCCTGCATAAAATCCTCCTTTTGTATGAAAATGCGGCTCTTAATGAGCCGCATTTTTTAAAATCAAATTACATCTTTTTTACGCTCAATGTAACCTTTTCGCCGTTGATATTCCACTCTTTTGTGAAACCATCACAGTTTGAAACGATACTGTCACAAAGAACATCCGTCATAATTGTAGCCTTGTTGCTCTCAACGATGGCAGAAAGCTTGTCATTGCCGCAAATACCAAGCTCAATATGATCCATTACCTCAAAGCCTGCATCCTTACGCATTGTCTGTATCTTGCTGATAACTTCACGAACAAAGCCTTCTTCAACAAGCTCGTCAGTAAGCTCGGTATCAAGTGATACGGTAACACCGTTGTCGCTCAAGGTAAAGAATCCGGACTTCTGCTGTGACTCAATAAGCAAATCTTCAGCTGTAAGAGTGATGTCGCCGTCACTAAGAGAAAGTGTCAAACTGGCGGTTGCATCAAGCTGTGCCTTTGCAGCATTGCCGTCAAGTGTTGAGAGAGCCTCACGGATCTTGCCGAGCTTTGCACCGTACTTAGGTCCGAGTGTTTTAAGCTGTGGCTTAAAGGTGTAAGTAACAAAGCCTGATGCATCATCAACAAACTCTACCTTTTTGATGTTAAGCTCGTCTGCGATAATATCGGTGTAGTATCCGCCGAGCTTGCTTGCTGCATTAACATACATAGTGCCAAGCGGCTGACGATTTTTAATGTTTGAACCGTTTCTTGCAGCACGGCCGAGAACAACTATTTTCAAAACCTCGTCCATATCTGACTCAAGCGTTGCATCAATATATTTTTCATTTACCTCAGGGAAGTCACACAAATGTATGCTTTCGGGCGCTGATTTGTCTATCGAGCATACAAGATTTCTGTAAATATCCTCGGTCATGAACGGGATCATCGGCGCAGCAGCCTTGGAAATGGTTACAAGTGCTGTATAAAGCGTCATATAAGCGTTGATCTTGTCCTGTGTCATTTCCTGCGCCCAATAACGCTCTCTGCCACGGCGAACATACCAGTTGCTCATCTCGTCAACAAAATCCTGCAAAGCACGGGCGGCTTCGGGAATTTTGTAATTGCCAAGATTGTCATCAACTGCCTTGACAGTAGAGTTAAGGCGTGAGAGCAACCATTTGTCCATAACGCTCAAAGTGTTATAATCAAGTGTGTGTTTTGTTGCGTCGAAATTGTCGATATTAGCATACAGCACAAAGAAAGCATAGGTGTTCCAAAGAGTACCCATAAATTTGCGCTGACCCTCGATAACTGCCTTGTCGTGGAAACGGTTAGGCAGCCACGGAGCTGAGTTGATATAGAAATACCAACGGATAGCATCTGCACCGTACTTTTCGAGTGCATCAAACGGATCCACCGCATTGCCCTTGGATTTGGACATCTTTTGACCGTTTTCATCCTGAACAAGGCCGAGAACGATAACATTCTTATAAGGTGCTTTATCAAAGATAAGTGTTGAAATTGCAAGCAGTGAGTAGAACCAACCGCGTGTCTGGTCAACTGCTTCTGAAATAAAGTCAGCAGGGAACTGCGATTCAAACAGTTCTTTATTTTCAAACGGATAGTGATGCTGTGCGAAAGGCATCGAGCCGGAGTCGAACCAGCAGTCGATAACCTCAGGTACACGCTTCATCTCCTTGCCGCAGTGAGGACACTTAATAGTAACCGCATCGATGAACGGGCGGTGCAACTCGATATCTTCAGGGCAGTTGTCAGACATTGATTTAAGTTCTTCAATGCTTCCGATGCTATGACGGTGACCGCATTCGCATTCCCAGATGTTAAGCGGAGTACCCCAATATCTGTTACGAGAAATGCCCCAGTCTTGTACATTCTCAAGCCAGTCACCAAATCTGCCTTTACCGATAGATTCAGGTATCCAGTTGATAGTGTTATTGTTGCGGATAAGATTTTCTCTTACAGCGGTCATCTTGATAAACCAGCTGTCTCTTGCGTAGTAGATAAGCGGGGTATCACAGCGCCAACAATGCGGATATGAGTGTTCGAACTTTGGAGCGTCAAACAAAAGTCCGCGCTTGTCAAGATCAACAAGTATCTCCTTGTCAGCATCCTTACAGAACACGCCTGCCCATTTTGTTTCGGCAGTCATTTCACCCTTGGTATCAACAAGTTGTACTAGCGGAAGACCGTATTTTCTGCCGACATTAGCATCGTCCTCACCAAATGCAGGTGCAATATGAACAACACCGGTACCGTCAGTAAGAGTTACATAGTTGTCACAAGTAACATACCAGCACTTTTCTTTGGGTGTTACGAAATCAAACAGCGGTTCGTATTCAGTATATTCAAGATCTTTTCCGGTATAGCTTTCGAGTATCTCATACTCTGTCTTGATAACCGTGTCAACAAGTGCTTTTGCGAGAATATACACAGTTGAGTCAGTAGCGATCTTAACATACTCTTCATCGGGATTTACGCAGAGCGCAACATTTGAAGGCAGAGTCCACGGTGTAGTTGTCCAAGCAAGGATGTATTCATCCTTACCCTTTACCTTGAACTTTGCGACTGCTGAGCGTTCCTTAACATCTTTATATCCCTGAGCTACTTCGTGTGATGAAAGCGGTGTTCCGCATCTTGGGCAGTAAGGAACGATCTTGAAGCCCTTATAAAGAAGACCTTTATCATAGATCTGCTTCAATGCCCACCATTCTGACTCAATAAAGTTGTTGTCGTAGGTAACATAAGGGTTATCCATATCAGCCCAGAAGCCGACTGTGCCGGAGAAATCCTCCCACATACCCTTGTATTTCCAAACAGATTCCTTACATTTGCCGATAAACGGCTCAAGACCGAATTCCTCGATCTGCTCCTTGCCGTTAAGTCCGAGTAATTTTTCAACCTCAAGCTCAACCGGAAGACCATGTGTATCCCAACCTGCCTTACGGGGCACCATACAACCCTTCATTGTACGGTAACGGGGTATCATATCCTTGATAACACGGGTAAGCACATGACCGATATGCGGCTTGCCGTTTGCAGTCGGCGGGCCGTCATAAAACACATAAGGCTTGCCGCCCTTGCGTTCCTCAATGCTTTTTTCAAAAATCTGATTGTCTCTCCAGAACTTTTCTGTTTTCTTCTCACGCTCTACGAAATTAAGATTGGTATCTACCTTCTCGTACATACTGTTTCCTCCGTAAATATAAAATAAAAAGTCTTCGCCCCATAACAGGACGAAGACTTAAATATGTTTCTTCGCTATACCACCCATTACAGCATACATCTATATGCGTTTCCTATAACGGTGAAAAACCGGCAAGTGCTAATTGAAGAATATCGTTCGCACCGCAGCTCGGAAGTGATAGGCAATATGTTTTGTTACGGTATCGGGCTTTGCACCGTCCCCGACTCGCTGTAACCGACTATACAAAACAGCCGTCTTCGTCATTGCTTTTAATGGTATTCATAAGTAAATTAATATTAACACAAATTCTTTTTGTTGTCAAGGCTTAGCTTTATTTACGCATGATAAAGCTTTTTAGTCTGATATTTCGGCTCACAGGTCATATTCACACCGAGCTTTCTGAAGGTCTGTTCGTCAACACGGGATAGTATGACTGTTGAATGAGCTTCAAGTCCCCGAAGCTTTGGAACCTGATCAAGTGCCAGTTTTGCCGTCTCATCCGTAGCGGCACAGATAGAAAGCGCTATTAATACTTCATCTGTATGAAGGCGAGGATTGTGATTACCGAGAGCGCCCGTTTTCATTCGCTGGATAGGTTCGATGATAGTGGGTGAAAGAAGCTGAACTTCATCGGGGATACCTCCAAGCTCTTTTAATACATTAAGCAGCATTGATGAGGATGCACCGAGCAACGAGCTTGTCTTACCGGTCACTATTCTGCCGTCCGTCAATTCTATTGATGTAGCCGGAGCATTTGTAAGCTCGGCTTTTTGGAGAGCGGCAGCTACAACCGGACGGTCATCTACGGTTATGCCGAGTTTATTCATAATAAGCTCGATCTTTGCAACCTCGCTTTGCTCACCAAGACCCTGACGGACAGCGCCCATAGCAGCAAAGTATCTTCTTATGACTTCCTGTTTTGCAGCAGCACAGCATATCTCATCATCGCATATAGCACAGCCTGCCATATTAACGCCCATATCGGTTGGGCTCTTATATGGTGACTCGCCCATAATGCGTTCCATCATAGCGTTCAGCACAGGGAATATCTCTATGTCACGATTGTAGTTAACTGTCGTTTTACCGTATGCTTCAAGGTGGAACGGATCTATCATATTTACATCGTTAAGATCAGCGGTTGCCGCTTCGTAAGCAATGTTTACAGGATGTTTAAGCGGTATATTCCAGATGGGGAAGGTCTCAAATTTAGCGTAACCTGCCTTGATTCCACGCTTGTTCTCATGGTATAGCTGTGAAAGGCAAACGGCCATCTTTCCGCTGCCAGGACCGGGAGCGGTAACGACTACAAGACGGCGCTCGGTTTCAATATATTGGTTTTTACCAAAGCCGTCGTCACTAACGATAAGGGGAATGTTTGAGGGGTAGTCGGGAATAGTGTAATGACGGTAGACCTTGATGCCCAGACTCTGAAGACGGCGCTCAAAAGCAACTGCAAGCGGTTGCTCGGTATAGCGTGTAATAACAACGCTGCCGACATAAAGACCGATGCCGCGGAAAGCGTCAATAAGACGCAGGGTATCAAGATCGTATGTGATGCCGAGGTCGCCTCTGCGCTTATTTTTCTCAATAGCGTCGGCATTGATAACGATAACTATCTCTGCGTCATCCTTAAGATTGAGCAGCATTTTTACCTTTGAGTCGGGAGCAAAGCCGGGCAGAACTCTTGATGCGTGAAAATCATCAAAAAGCTTGCCGCCGAATTCCATATAAAGCTTGCCGCCGAACATGGCGATCCTGTCTCTGATATTCTGGGATTGCAGACTTATATATTTTTCATTATCAAAGCCTAGTTTATCCATTTTCGTACTTCCTCTTATAAATAATAAAACACTTAAATAGTATATCAAATTTTAGGATATCTTGCAAGATAGATTATGAAAAAAATTCAAAATAAAAAGCAGATTTCACCTTGTCGGATAAAATCTGCTTTAAAGCATATATTAGAATTCGAGCTTCTTCGCAATATACTCTTCCAGCTTGTCGATATCAACAAGCTCCTGCTCCATTGTATCACGATCACGCACTGTTACCTTACCTGTTTCTTCTGACTCAAAGTCATAGGTGATGCAAAGCGGTGTGCCTGCTTCATCCTGACGGCGGTAACGCTTACCGATAGAGCCTGCATCATCATAATCAACGTTGAATTTCTTTGCAAGGCTCTCATATATCTCAAGAGCTTTATCCGAAAGCTTCTTAGAAAGTGGGAGAATAGCAGCTTTTATCGGCGCAAGTGCCGGGTGCAAACGCATCACAACTCTTACTTCGCCTTTTTCATCTGTCTCCTCATCGTAAGCCTCACAAAGGAATGCAAGAGCAACACGGTCAGCACCGAGAGAAGGCTCAATAACATAGGGGATGTATTTTTCGTTTGTAGTGGGATCAAAGTATTCAAGTGATTTACCTGATGTGTTGATATGCTGTGTCAAATCAAAATCGGTTCTGTCAGCAATACCCCAAAGCTCACCCCAACCAAACGGGAAGAGATATTCAATATCTGTTGTAGCATTTGAGTAGTGCGAAAGTTCCTCTTTTTCGTGGTCACGGAGCTTGAGGTTTTCAGCCTTAAGACCGAGATCAAGAAGGAATTTCTCACAGTAATCCTTCCAATATTTGAACCACTCAAGATCAGTACCGGGTTTGCAGAAAAATTCAAGCTCCATCTGCTCAAACTCACGGGTACGGAAGGTAAAGTTACCTGGAGTGATCTCGTTACGGAACGACTTACCTATCTGACCGATGCCGAACGGTACCTTTTTACGGGTAGTACGCTGAACATTTGCAAAGTTTACGAAAATACCCTGTGCAGTTTCAGGACGGAGGAATATCTCATTTTTTGAGTCCTCTGTAACACCCTGAAATGTCTTGAACATAAGATTAAACTTACGTATATCAGTAAAATTACATTTACCGCATTCAGGGCAAACGATGTTGTTTTCATTGATATAATCAAGCATTTGCTGATCCGACCAGCCAGCTGGATTTACGCCTGTGTCTTCAATGAGTTTATCTGCTCTGTGACGGGTTTTACATTCTTTACAGTCCATCAACGGATCGGAGAAGCCACCTACATGACCTGAAGCGACCCATACCTGCGGATTCATAAGAATAGCTGCATCAAGACCTACATTGTAGGGATTTTCCTGAATAAAGCGTTTCCACCATGCTTTTTTAACATTGTTCTTAAATTCAACGCCGAGCGGGCCGTAGTCCCAAGTGTTTGAAAGACCGCCGTATATTTCAGAGCCGGGGAATACATATCCTCTGCCTTTACACAGCGCTACGATTTTATCAAGCGTTTTTTCGGTATTTTTCATTGATTTTACTTCCCTTCAAATTAAATACTTTAACATTTTACCATTGCTTATATGAAAAAGCAAGCATTATTTACTTTTGGCGCTTTTTCTTTTTCTGATATTCACGATCCTCGTTTTCTTTTTCAATGTCTTTTGCTATAAACTCATTGATTTTTTCTGCATAATCATCTGAAGTGAGCATATCATTGCTGCCGGCTGCGATTTTGGAAAGTATATGCTCTGCCGAACGGTTCAGCTCACGGCGTTCATTTATGTATATACCGACTACACTGCCGGACAACAAAACGATAATTCCGAGTATAATAATGCCGGTTATCATTATCTGGAAGTAGCTGAACACCGGTGCTTCGTCAAAAAGTGAATTATCAGGCAACCCAATATTGATGTTGACAATAAGGTTGAGCAGAAGAACAACGGATGAGATAAGAGAAAGCCGTGTTCCAAAGAGCATTTTATTGCGTATTATCATAACAACACCGATGAGCAGCATTATGCCGAATATTGCAGTAGCTGCAACGCTTATATTAATGCTGACCGGCTCAACGGTATATGTAGTGGTTGAGCCGAGTGCTTTAAGAAATTCACTGTAAAACAGCATCTGATAGCGTAAAATAGCGTATATTGCACATATAAATAATGCAACTGCAGAGAGTATAGGTATTGCGATCCTTGAGGTCTTAAAGATATTTCCGCCGGGATGGGACCAATTTTCATTTGCCCATTTCTGACGCTGCAATTCTCGTGCATAAAGATGCTTTTTAAGCTGTGCAAGACTTTCTGTGTATTTCTGTGAGTTGTTATCCATTACAGTACCTCCCTTTATTTTGCAAGGTAGATCAGCAAAACCGAGATATCCGCAGGGGATACGCCGGAAATTCTTGATGCCTGCCCGATATTTAACGGGCGTATTTTATTAAGCTTTTCTCTTGCTTCAAGTCGAAGCCCTGATATTTCGAGATAGTTGATATCGTCGGGTATAACTTTCTTTTCAAGCCGCTTTGCTTCATTTACAGCGGCACTCTGTCGACGGATGTAGCCCTCATATTTTAATTCTGTTTGAACCGTTTCAAGTATTGCAACGGGTAGTTCAGGACGATCTGTATCTATCTCCTTGAGCTTTTCATAGGAAAGCTGAGGACGGCGCAAAAGCTCTGCAAGTCGTACACCTGTTGATACTGTAGCTGTGCCATTCTGTTCTAAAATCTCATTCAGCTTATCTGACGGAGGGAATACTGTCTTTTCAGCACGGGCGATCTCATCGTGCTTTTTCTGTTGACGATCGAGATATGCCTGCCAATCATCGTCTCCGATTAGACCGATTTCTCTTCCAATTGGCATAAGCCGCTCATCTGCATTGTCCTGACGCAGCAGCAAGCGGTATTCGGAGCGTGATGTCATCATTCTGTAAGGCTCTTCGCAGCCTTTTGTAACAAGATCGTCTATCAACGTTCCTATATAGCAGTCGGCACGGGAAAGAGTGAAGGGAGATTTGTTTTGTATCTTTCTTGCAGCGTTAACACCTGCTACAAAGCCTTGTACTGCGGCTTCCTCATAACCTGACGAGCCGTTGAACTGACCCGCTCCGTAAAGCCCTGCAAACTCCTTGAATTCAAGTGTTGCGTAAAGCTCGGTCGGGTCAACACAGTCGTATTCGATGGCATACGCAGTACGCATTATTTTGACATTTTCAAGTCCCGGAATGGTGCGGTACATCTGTTGTTGCACTTCTTCAGGCAGAGAGGACGATACGCCCTGAAGATATATCTCTTCAGTATTTAGTCCGCAAGGCTCCAAAAATACCTGATGACGGGATTTATCAGCAAATCGGATTATCTTGTCTTCAATGCTCGGGCAGTATCGTGGACCGACTCCTTCTATCATCCCTGCATAAAGCGGTGAGCGATGAATGTTATCTTTGATGATTTTTTTCATCTTGTCATTAGTCCATGTGATATGACATACAGCGCGGTTTTGAAGTGTTGCAGGATCGGTCGAATATGAAAACGGTGTGATAGGTTCATCACCGTACTGAACTTCCAGACCGGTATAATCAATACTGCTTCGCAGAACTCTCGGCGGTGTACCTGTCTTGAAGCGTCGTGTTTTGACACCGAGCTTATTCAACGATTTTGCAAGCTCTGTTGCCGGAAAAAGTCCGTCGGGGCCGCCGTCGTAGCTAACTTCGCCGACATATATTTTACCACCCAGAAAAGTTCCGGTACAGATAATGACTGCCTTACAAATGTAGTATGCGCCAAGGCGTGTAGCAATTCGCCACATACCGTCTGTGCGCTCAATTTCAGTTATTTCCGCCTGAATAAGCATCAAACCTTTTTGAGTTTCAAGGCGATGCTTCATTCTTGTGCCGTAATCTCTTCGGTCAATCTGCGCACGCAGCGAATGAACCGCAGGACCTTTTCCTCGGTTTAATATGCGTGACTGAATAAATGTCTCATCTGCTGCCTTGCCCATTTCACCGCCGAGTGCATCCAGTTCACGCACAAGATGACCTTTGGCAGTTCCGCCGATAGCGGGATTACATGGCAGATTTCCTACTGCATCAAGGTTTATAGTGAAAATCACCGTTTCGCAGCCAAGACGTGCAGATGCGAGCGCAGCTTCAATACCTGCGTGACCTGCGCCTATTACTGCGACATCGATATTTCCTGCAAAATACTGCAATATTGTTTACCTCTTATCCGTTAAAATCCAAAATACATTTTGCAGGACATGCTTCCTGACAAGCGCCGCAGCCTGTACATTTTGAATAATCTATTTTTGCTTTTTTATTATATAAAGTGATAGCGCCGTGTTCACACTTTTTCACACAAAGTCCGCAGCCAAGACAACCAACGGTACATTGCTTGCGCACAAGTGCACCCTTTTCACGGTTGACACAGCTTACAAAGCGTGTGGTTTCTGTGTAGGGAATAAGGCGGATAATGCTCTTAGGGCAAGTCTTTACACACTTGCCGCAGGCAATACATTTATCGTAATCCACTCTTGCAAGACCGTTTTCAACGATTATCGCATCTTCGGGACAGACTGCCGCACAGTCACCGAAGCCCATACAACCGTGAGCGCAAGCACCAAGTCCCTTAAACAGCTGATTTGCAGCCGAGCAAGTGTTATAGCCTTCATAATCCATTTTTGTATGTGTAAAATCCCAATTGCCACGACAACGTACTACTGCGACTTTTTTTACAAATCCGCCTGCTTCCTTGCCCATTATCTCTGCGATTGCCTTTGCACCGTCAGCGCCTGCAACGGAGCAAAGCGACATATCCTCGGTCTTACCGGAATAAAGTGCCTCTGCATATGCAGAACAGCCGGAAAAGCCGCATCCGCCACAGTTTGCACCCGGCAGAGCGTTTTCTAATTTTTCAAGTTTTTCATCCTTCTTAACTGCCATTACAATTGATACGACCGACAAAAGCAGACCGGAAAGAATACCGATAACACCGAGGATGATTAGTGTTAATAAAATACCGTTCATAGTTTAGTTGACCCCTTAACTGAACAAATTGTTTGCAACTCCGCTGAAGCCGAGGAATGAAAGCGCAACGAGCGAAGCCGCAATGAGCGTAATAGGCAGTCCCTTCAGGGATTCGGGAATATCACAGCCCTCTATCCGTGAACGAACGCCTGCAAAAAGCACCATTGCAAGCAAAAATCCAAGTCCTGCTCCAAGTGAGTTTACGAGTGATTCCACATAAGTGAGTTCTTTTGTAAAGTTGAGAATAGTAACACCGAGCACAGCACAGTTGGTGGTGATAAGCGGAAGATATACACCAAGCGCAGAATACAGCGGCGGAATATATTTTTTCAGTACAAGCTCAACTATCTGTACCAAGGTTGCAATGATAAGTATGAATACTACCGTCTGCAAATAGTCAAGACCGTTTGGTACTAAAATATACGCATAAACGGGATAGGTAACTGCGGTTGCAAGCACCATTACAAATGTAACCGCGGCACTCATACCGACAGCGGTGTTTACCTGCTTTGATACGCCAAGAAACGGGCATATACCGAGGAATTTTGAGAGCACGAAGTTTTCTGAAAGAACTGCTGCAACGATAATAACGATAAGCTCTTTGATCATTATTTATCCTCCTTGTCACAAGCACCGGGGCAGTTTTCGCCGTTCGGACATCCCGAGCAGCCTGTTTTGACTACCGGCTTTTTACCCATTGTTACTGCTAATTTATTTGCAAGTGCGATAAGCACACCGAACACAAAAAATCCACCGGGTGCCAAAAGCATTACCGTCATAGGCGGTATAAAGTTGTTTGTCAGCTCAATGCCGAAAAGTGTGCCTGCTCCGAGTATTTCACGGATAGAGCCCATCACAAGCAGAGCTGCCGTAAAGCCTACGCCCATACCAAGTGCATCAAATATGGACGGAAGCACGCTGTTTTTTGATGCAAACATTTCCGCTCTGCCGAGTATGATGCAGTTTACAACTATAAGCGGAAGATATATACCGAGTGCTGCGTCAATAGACGGCATAAATGCTTTTATCAGCATCTGAATAACCGTAACAAATGCTGCAATTATCGTGATATATGCAGGGATACGTACCTTGTCGGGGATGATATTACGCAGCAGGGAAATAACTATATTTGAACCAAGCAAAACAAGTGTTGCGGCAATACCCATACCGATACCGTTTACGGCAGCGGTAGATACCGCAAGTGTAGGACAGGTGCCAAGCACCAGACGCAGTACCGGATTTTCTTTGATAATGCCTTTTGTAAATTCATTTTTCAGATTACCCATTACTGCACCTCCATAATATTTTCAGAATATAATTCAAGCGCTGCATTTACAGCGTTACAAACTGCAGTAGAAGAAATAGTCGCACCGCTCCAAGCGTCAACATCTTCTCCGATTGTGAGTTTTCCCGAAAGTCCGTTAAAGCGGGATTTGAAATCGTCTGTCTTGATGTTCTGACCAAGACCGGGCGTTTCATCATCGCAGGAAACTATTTCAATTTTGTTTATACTGCCGTCAAGCTTTATGCCAACCATAACAGTTACATCTCCGCCGTAGCCAACAGCAGTCTGACCTGCCGCATAGCCGACAACTTTATCGCCTGAACTTGCAGCATAAAGATCTGTATCGCCTATCTGCTCAAAATGCTCACACGGCATAACGGTCATCATAGCTTCATCGGTCTTTTGCTGTTCATTAGCGGCAATTTTCTCTGCAGTGGCTTCATTAGTAATGCTCAGTGCCGCACCTGATATAAGACATATCACCGTAAGCACGATAATAGGGATAAGTATCTCTTTTAAGTTGATCTTTTTCATTAAGCTTCGCCGCCTTTCTTTTCTTTAACTGTGCCGAAAGGCTTGGGAGAAGTAAAATTATCAATATAAGGTGTAAGTATATTCATAATAATTATCGAGAAGGATACACCCTCCGGCAGCGAGCCGAAGAAACGGATAAATGCGGTGATAAGTCCGCAACCGATGCCGAAAATTATTTTTCCCTTTGTGGTAATGGGTGTAGTTGCATAATCGGTAGCCATAAATACAGCGCCGAGTACAAGACCGCCCGACATCATTTGATAGAGCGGATCATATCCTGCAAGGAATGAGAGAATACCTACTGTTGCGATAAAAGCAATAGGTGTAGCAGGGGAGATAACACGCTTTACAACAAGATAAATGCCGCCTGCAATAAGTGCCAGTATGCAGGTTTCGCCAAGACATCCGCCACGCATACCGATAAGCATATTGAGATATGAAGGGAGATCTGTATCACCATTTGCCATTTGCACAAGCGGGGTAGGTGAGGTCATTGCGTCAACCTGCGTGTAGTAGAATGGGTCTACCCATGTTGTCATCTGTGTTGCGTATGAGGTCATAAGCACTATACGGCCGATCAGAGCAGGGTTTACAAAATTCTGTCCGATGCCGCCGAAAAGCTGTTTTACTATTACTATTGCGATAATGCTGCCAAGCGCTGCCATCCATAACGGAATAGTGACAGGAAGGTTCATCGCAAGCAATAATCCGGTTACAACAGCCGAAAGGTCGCTTATAGTGTTTGAACGCTTCAATATTTTACGGCATATATATTCGGAAAGCACCGCTGCAAGTACGCAGGTCACCATTACTGCCAAGGAGCGTAACCCAAACACCCATACAGATGTAAGACAAGCGGGTGCAAGTGCAATTATTACATCACGCATGATCGATGTAGTGGTAACACCTGAGCGAATATGCGGTGAAGATGATACTACAAGCTTACTCATATTTCATTTTCCTCCCTATTTATTCTTTTTTATAATAGTCTTTGCGGTTCTCATTACTTGAACAAGAGGACGCATGGCAGGACATTCGAATGCACAGCTTCCGCATTCCATACAGTTCATAACGCCGTCTTTAATAAGTATCTCAGCGTTATTCAACTTGGTATGCGTTTCAATTTTAGTGGGCATAAGGCTCATAGGACATGCCTTCACACATCTTCCGCAACGGATACAGGAGGTTATCTCACCGCGGTGAGCATCCTTTTCATCAAAAGCAAGCAGTGCATTGGTCTGCTTTACAACGGGGAGTTCTGCCGAAGGTACGGAAAATCCCATCATCGGACCTCCGTTGATAAGCTTTTTATATTCGGTACATCCGCAATGCTTCAGAATTTCTGTATAGTATGTACCGACCGGAACAATAAGATTTTTCGGTTGTGAAATTGCCGAGCCGTCAACAGTAATGCGTTTTGAAACAAGCGGCATACCCGTTGTGAGATATTTATTAAGCTCTGAAATACTGGTTACATTCATAACTATGCAGCCAACATCGCTTGGAAGTTTACCGGGAGGTACTCTGCGTCCGGTCGCAAGGTAGATAGTCATTTTTTCGGCACCTCTCGGATAAAGAGAAGTGGCTTTGACAATTTTTATCTTATTAGCAGCAGTACTGTTTTGAGCAGCAACTGCCATTGCTTTGATAGCCTCCGGCTTGTTATCTTCAATAACTATCTTTGTTTCCTTCAAAGAAAGCATATCCATAACTGTGATGATGCCGTTTATCACACTTTCGGTATCTTCAAGCATCGTGCGGCAGTCAGCGGTGATGTACGGTTCACACTCTGCCGCATTTACAACGAGCGTATCGACCTCGGCTTTTGAATTAAGCTTGATATGTGTTGGGAAGCCTGCACCGCCGAGACCAACAAGACCGCCATCTCTCACAGCTTTAAGAAATTCCTCTTTGTTTGTTACTGTTGGCGCTTGAAGTTCAGGGTCTGATGTCATATTGCCGTCACTTTCGATGATGACTGCCTGCACCTCAACACCGGATGCTATCAGCACATCCTCAATAGCGCTGACAGTGCCTGAAACGCTTGAATGTATCGGTGCAGAAAAAGCATTTTCACTGTTTCCTATAAGAGTACCCACATAAACCGTATCGCCTTTTTTAACACAAGGGCTGCACGGAGCACCGATATGCTGCTGCATTGGGATAGCGACCTTTGTAACATTGGTAAATATTTCGCTTGCAGCATTTGCCGTATTTTTGCGGTGCGGTACATTAACTCCGCCTTTTGCTCTGCCTATCGGTTTTATTATATTTGCTAAAGACATGATTTTCTCTCCTAACAAAAAACATTAACCCAAATTACATTTATTATAACAAATTAATGTGTTGATTTCAATCAGTAAATGTTGAAAATTTAAAGCGTTCGCCGAAAAAAGAATATATTTAGTGAGAGAATTATTATATAGAATATGTAATATACTTTATATGAGGTGGGAATATGCTTGATTATATATGGAGCGGACTGATGCTGATATCTGTTATTACAGCCGTAATCACCGGCAGAGCCGAATTGCTTACGCAGGCAGTTTTTGAGGGCTCAACTGCAGCAGTAACGCTGCTTATCTCGCTATGCGGAGGTATGGCGTTGTGGAGCGGTGTTATGGAAATAGCTCGGGTATGCGGTATAACAAAAGCAATATCAAAAGTACTGCGACCTGTTATCAGAAGAATATTTCCGGATGTTGCGAACGACAGTAGCATATGTGAGGCGATATGTATGAATATATCCGCAAATATGCTCGGACTCGGTAATGCTGCTACTCCCTTCGGTCTTAAAGCAATGAAGCTGATGGTAGATAAGCAAAACAGCGATGTGGCTTCAAGCAGTATGATAAGATTTGTAGTTATAAACACGGCCTCGGTCCAACTTATTCCCACAACTGTGGCACAGCTGCGTATGGAGCACGGGGCACACAACCCAATGGATATATTGCCTGCTGTGTGGATAACGAGTGCTGCATCACTTATTTGTGCATTATTTGCGGCGTTTGTGCTTGAAAGGGTATGGAAGAAATGAATAATATAGGTACATACGCCGTTCCTTGTGTTATATTTATAATAGTATTCTGTGCATTGGTAAGAAAAAAGCCGATATTTTCACCACTTTGTAAAGGTGCTGAGGACGGTCTTATCACCGTATATAAAATAGCACCAACTTTAATAGGTCTTATCACCGCAATAGAGATGTTCAAGGTATCCGGTGCAATGGATATCCTTACTTCGTTTTTTGCACCGGCAGCAGAGCTGATAGGATTAAAGAAGGAGCTTGTCCCTCTTATGTTGCTTCGTCCTGTATCGGGCGGAGGAAGCACGGCGCTGCTTGAACGAATGCTTAATATGTATGATTCAGAAAGTGATATTTGCCGAATTGCGTGTGTTATGTGTGCTGCGAGTGAAACAACGTTTTATACAACGACCCTGTATTACGGCTCGGTAAAGATTAAGAAGCTGCGTTATACACTTGCAGCAGCACTTATCGGTGATGTTGTTGCCGTCGCTATAAGCAATATTACTGTGTATTTTTTGTTTTAATTTGACTTGAATTTAACATTAATATATAATGTTATAAAGCCAATAATATTTTTCGGAGGATAAAATATGGGATATTATTATTACGGATTTGATATGACATATCTTGTTTTGGTGTTGCCCGCAATACTTATTGCATTGTTTGCACAGATAAAGGTAAAATCAGCATTTTCAAAATATTCAAAGCAGTTTACAAAAAGCGGTCTTACGGGCAAAGATGCCGCCGAAAGGATACTTATGGCCGGGGGCATAACTAATGTAAAAGTAGAGCGTGTTTCCGGCAGTCTTACCGACCATTATGACCCTAAGACAAATGTTATCCGTCTTTCAGACGGCGTTTACGGTTCAAACACGATTTCAGCAGTCGGTGTTGCTGCACATGAGGCAGGTCACGCTTTGCAGTATGCGGAGGGCTATGCTCCTATAAAACTGCGTGCGGCAATTATCCCTGTTACAAATATCGGTTCTATACTGACGTTTCCATTGATACTTTTCGGCATAATTTTTAATTTTACACCGCTTATGTATCTTGGCATTGCAGCATTTGGTTTATCCACATTTTTTCAGCTTATCACATTACCTATTGAGCTGAATGCATCTAAAAGAGCGCTCAACAATTTGCGTGAATGCGATATACTCGGTGGTGACGAGCTAAAAGGTGCCGGTGCGGTGCTTTCTGCCGCTGCTATGACCTATGTTGCATCCTTGCTTGTATCATTAATGCAGTTTTTACGGTTGCTTATCATAACACAAAGACGCAGATAATTTTTGTTCAAAAAACAGTACAGAATAGAGCAAGGTTCTTTAGAACAGTAAAAACGATGTGTAGAAATTTGTCTACACATCGTTTTCTTTGTTATCTTACACCTTGACAAGAAGGGGATTTAGGCGCCAAATTCCACTTGTTAGGAGACCTAAAAACTCTTTTGCCGATTCAAAACAAGATTAAATTAAAAGTGATATTGAAACCTGTCGGTTTTAGTGATGTTTTATTCGCCACCAAAACTTGCAAAAGCAAATAACACTAGGCGAAGGCAAATTAAACAGACCAAGTGTCATTTAGAACACTTGGTCTGTCTGTACCGTTTTTGCATATTAAATTAATCAAGAACGTAGATCTCAACATCACGTCTGCCGAATTGGATACATTCGCTGTTAGTGTCAAAGAAAAGATCACAGATGGTTCTGCCGTTTTTTACAAATCCGCCGGTATCAGCAGCAATGCAGTATCCGTAGGTGTAGTTTCCATCAACAGAACGGATGAAAAGTTTTGTTCCGTAGGGGAACTGATTGGGGTTTACTGCGATGTAGCCTTCGCCTGCAAATACACCGCTTGCGGTATAGTTATGCTCTGAATAAGCAGTAGCCTCGCCAACGATCTTCTTTGAATAATTTACCGGAACACCGTTTTTATCAAGCTCAAAGTCTGTGTCCGGTGAAAGATCAGATATCACATTCTTTAGTGATGAGTAGCAACCGATTGCAGTTGCTTTCTTTGTTGTAGTGGTCTGCGTTGTTTTAGCAGCTGTGGTAGCAGGTGCTGATGTTGTTGTGGGTTTTGCTGTTGTTGCTTCAGTTGTAGGAGCAACGGTAGTGGTTATGATTGTTGTAGTTTCAGTTTCTTTAACTGTTGTTGTCTGTGTTACATCAGGTGTTGCATCTACATCGATCACTTCGGGTGTTTCAGCACCTGTGTTTTCTGATAATTGAGAAGCGGCATAAACAGTTGTACCTGTAATGGTAATTACTATTAATGCGAAGAGAATAAGCTTTTTAGCCATTGTTTTTGTGATCTTTCCATTTGCTGCGCGTCGCATTCTCAACCATAATCGGTCTTTATTCATAAAATAACTCCTTATTTTGCATTGTGAATTTATTGCGCCCAATGCTATTTTACATCACGGTTAGCCATTATATTCGTAATTTTCGCACTTGTCAAGCGCTCGAAAAACGAGGATATAGTCAATTTTCACAAAAAGGTTGTTACAAAATGGTTACAAAAGGTTACAAAACTGTAATATTTCAAAAAAATCGACCCCAAATTCGCAAAATTTAAAATTTTAGTTGTGCATTCATACAAAAAATCGTGTCAAAAAATGTAAAAACGCTTAAAACCACGGTTTTATCGGCGATCAAGGCGATTTTTGGCGCCCGTATTTCTTCGATTTTTTAGATTTTTTTGAGATTTAGTTTACATAAAAGCAACATTATGTAAACTAAATTTTTGAGAATATCCAATCTTATCCAATTATTTATAGGTAAAATGCTGAAAAATTAAAAATTTTTTTGGTTATTTCACCGAAAAGGTTGCAATTGTCAAAGAAATAGTGTATTATATGTAGTGTCTTAAAAGGCGAGATATTAATTATACATATTATATATATAATAAGGAGTCGACTAATTTATGGCTAAAAAGTTAACCACGGCACAAGTGGCTGATTTGCTCAAGGAAGAGCTTTTATCCCACTATCATACCGAGCCGGCTGATGCATCAAACAAACAGATCTATCGTTCATGCGTACGAATTTGTAACAGAATCATGCAAAAGGATCAGGCAGAGTTTCAGGCTAAGAGTATCAAGGAAAACAAAAAACAGGTTTGTTATCTTTGCATGGAATTCCTTATGGGTCGTTCTTTGAAAAACACACTTTTCAATCTCGGACTTACAAGTGCATTCGAAAAGGCGCTTAAGGATATCGGTGTAAAGATAGATAAGATCTATGACGAAGAGCCGGATGCAGGTCTGGGCAACGGCGGTCTCGGCCGTCTTGCAGCTTGCTTCCTTGACGGACTTGCTTCAAGAGGAACACCTGCTTACGGTTATTCTATATTATATGATTACGGTATTTTCCGTCAAAAGATAGTTGACGGTTATCAGACAGAGTTACCCGATTTCTGGCTTCCCGGAGGTAAGGTTTGGCTTGTAGAGCGTCCGGGCGAAGCAGTTGAAGTTAAGTTTGACGGATATGTTGAGGAAACCTGGGAAAACGGCTATCATAAGGTAGAGCATAAGAACTATACTCCTGTACTGGCTATCCCCAGCGATCTTATGGTTGCCGGCTATGAGGGCAAGGGTTATAGTGTATTAAGATTGTGGAGCGCTAAGGCTCCCGGCTTTGATATGCAGAAGTTTAACGATGGCGATTATCTGCGTGCTATGGAGCAGAACGCTATGGCAGAGGTCATCAGCAAGGTACTTTACCCGTCTGATAATCATATTGAGGGAAAATCTCTCCGCTTGAAGCAGCAGTACTTCTTTGTAAGTGCATCTGTTACAGATATTGTTCAGCGTCACCTTAAAAATTTCGGTGATCTTCGTACATTGCCTGAGCATTTTGCAATTCATATCAACGATACGCATCCTGCACTTGTTATTCCGGAGCTTATGCGTGTACTTCTCGATGAATGTGGCTTTACATGGGATCACGCTTGGAGTATCGTAAACAGAACGGTTGCCTATACAAATCATACTGTTATGAGAGAGGCACTCGAATGTTGGCCTGTTGATCTGTTCAGAGATCGTTTGCCCCGTATTTATCAGATAGTTCAGGAGATTGATAACCGTCTTCGCAGTGAGATATGGCAGAAGACTGAGGATGTTGACTATGTTGAGCGCACCGCTGTTATTGCAAACGGTGTTGTAAGAATGGCTAACCTTTCAGTAATCGGCGGTCATTGTGTAAACGGTGTATCGAAGCTCCATTCAGAGATATTGAAGGACGATTTGTTTAATGATTACTACCGTTTGTACCCCGGTAAGTTCACCAATGTTACCAACGGTATTGCTCACAGAAGATGGTTATGTCAGTCCAATCCCGACCTTTGCAAGCTGCTTGATGAAACTATTGGCAAGGAGTATCGTGCCGATGCTTCACATCTTGCAGAGCTTGAAAAGTTCAAGAATGACAGTGCAGTTCTTGAGCAGCTTGAAAAGATAAAGACTGCAAACAAAAAGCGTCTCGCTGATTTTGTCAAGAAACAGCAGGGAATAGTGCTTGATCCGAACAGTATGTTCGATGTTCAGGCAAAGCGCTTGCATGAGTATAAGCGTCAGCATATGAATGCATTGCATATCCTTTCAGATTATTTGGCTATAAAGGCTGATCCGAATGCAGAATTCGCACCGAAAACATACCTCTTTGCTGCAAAGGCGGCTCCCGGCTACTTTATGGCAAAGGATATTATCAAGCTTATTAACAATCTTGCTGTTATGATAGATGGTGATCCGGATGTTAAGGGCAGACTGAAGGTTGCATATCTTGAGGATTATCGTGTAACACTTGCTGAAACACTTATGCCGTCGGCAGATATCTCAGAGCAGATCTCGCTTGCGGGCACAGAGGCTTCAGGTACAGGTAACATGAAGCTTATGATAAACGGCGCTATTACTCTCGGTACAGAGGATGGCGCAAATGTTGAGATCCATAAGGAAGTAGGAGATAAGAATATTATCATCTTCGGTATGCTTACCGAGGAGGCAAATGCGTTGAAGGGTAACTACAATCCTTATGATATCTACACTTCAAATCCGATCGTGAAAACTTGTATTGATCTTATCAATATGTCAGGTTCACCGGTATATTCACCCTCTGTTGCCGGCTCGCTTATGTATAACGATCCGTATATGGTGCTTGCTGACTTTGATTCTTACTGTGCAGCTCATAAAAAGGCTAACGAGCTTTATGCTGACCGCAAGACATGGAACAAGATGTCGCTTATGAATATAGCAAAAGCAGGTATATTCGCATCTGACCGTTCTATTGCAGACTATTCAAAGGACATCTGGCACGCTTAACGGTAATTAATAAACTATAAATGGGTAGACTGAAAAGTCTACCCATTTTTCGTTTTTATATTAAGTATTTGTCTGCCTGGGCATGCCACATTTCAGCGTACTTACCGACTTTGTTCAGCAGTTCGTCATGTGTGCCCTCCTCGCATATCCTGCCGTTTTCCAGCATAATAATGCGGTCGGCGGTGCGTGTTGTCGAAAGACGGTGTGATATAAATATTACTGTGCAGTTTTCAGCCGCTTTTGCCATATATCGATTAAATTTATACTCTGCTATCGGGTCAAGCGCTGAAGACGGCTCATCCAGAATAATAAGACCGGCGTTTTTGAAAAATGCTCTGGATATCGCAATTTTCTGCGCTTCTCCGCCGGAAAGGTTAGTACCGTCATCATCAAATTCCTTGGTAAGTCCGGTATCAATCCCATGCTTCATATGCTTTAGCCTTTCATCAAAACCGCTGTGGATGAGCGCTGAATATATCTTATCATCGGTGCTGCTTTCGGGTATTCCCATAACAACATTTTCCTTCACCGTTGCGCCGTAGATATTGAAATCCTGAAACACTACGCCGATGTTATGGCGATATTTTTCAACATCATACTTCGTTATATCAGTACCGTCCATATAAATAGCACCTTCGGTAGTATCGTAAAGACGCATTATCAGCTTTATAAGTGTTGTTTTTCCTGCGCCGTTGTATCCGACGATAGCTATCTTTTCCTTT
>JAFPAK010000057.1 GCA_017390825.1 Clostridia bacterium | reverse complement strand
TTCATGGTCGGCTAAGACCTCATCTTGCTCATCGCAACGTGTGTCTAGTGTCAGTTCCGGCAATTTTTTTGGCTTTCAAGGTAGGGGGGGACTGTTTAACGTTTCCTACTTATCCTTTTCTTCGCCAATTCCCTGAGATAGTCAATTTGCAAGATACCTGCTTCGGCTAATTCATGACAAACAGGACAAACGCAGATAAGGTTGTTATCATCAAGCGCAAGCGAAGGATCATCCTTGATAGCTTTAATGTGATGTACTGATAGCAATTCATAAACGTACTTGCCTTTATCCCTGCACACTTCGCATAGTTCCTGTGCGTCCTCCCTTATCTGCTTTGACTTCTTACGCCAAATAGAACGAGATCTGAATTTGTCTGATTCACTTTCACGGTCGTATTTCTGAGTTTCTTTTTTTATCGGACATTCTCCTGCTTCGTGGATCCTTCCGCACCTCTTGCATGATCTTAGCATCTGATCTTAAGAACCTGCGCAACATAGATTAAGTCAGGATTCTTAATATTATTATCGGCTACTATCTGCGCAATAGTTGTTCCGAATCTCCTGCTTATAGCTGTAAGAGTATCGCCACGCTGTACATAGTAAGTAGTGAAACGTGGTGCTTCCTGCTTCGGTGTTTCCTGCTTTGGTTCTTCCTTCTTTGGTTCCTGATTTGGTGTTGCTTCCTGTGGTTCAAATCCGTTCAGTCCTGCGCCCTTTATGATCTGCGGATAGTCCTTGTATGCATAGTCGCCATCGAATACATTACCTGCAAATCTTTCATTGTCGCTGTACTGCCACATACCGCAATCACGGCTCGGCTTGTCAACAGTCCAGTGCGCTAACCATAAATCAAACTGTGTCAGTTCTGAATAGTTTACTTTGCTTATGTAGTCAGGATTAAGATATAATGAAACATAATATCCGGCTTCTTCAAGCTTATCGCAGAACGCTTCCATGATTGCGGTGCGTGATGCTTTTGTCTGTTTAACTCCCTGCTTCTGTGAATATGAATCGCTGTCGTACTCATAATCGCACGCAATCGGGAATTCAAATTTTCCTTTGAACTTTGAAAGAACTTCGATGCACTTTTCAGCGTTCATTATTGCTTCGGAAACGTTTGTTGCATAGATAAACCAGTATGCGCCAACCTTTATTCCGGCATTAAGAAAACCGTTCACGTTCTGTTCAAAACGTTCGTCTTTTTCAGTCCATCCGTAGCCGGCACGGATCATAGCAAAATCAATTCCGTTTGCCTTTACATCTGCAAAATTGATATTGCCGTTATGATTTGATACGTCAATTCCTTTAAACATTTTTAAATTCTCCTTGTGTTTGTTTGTGGTTTCTGCTTCCGTTTTTAATATAGCATTATTTTTTTGTACTGTCAATAAAAAAATCAGGACTGCAATTTTCGTGCAGTCCTGTCGGAGTAAATGTGAAATAGTCAAGAACATGTATTCATAAAACTATGACTTCTAATCTATTATATCACACTGTTTCCGAATCGTCAAGTTGTAAAGAACCGCTTCATTTTTCTTCTGATTTTCTGCGCTGTTTTCATTATCAGTTTATTGTACTTTGATCTTTCCTTCGGGTTATCATATTTCGGTTTATATCTCTTTAAAAACTGATAGAGCTTTTCATCAACGTAAGCTTCATTCAAATACATTTCTTCAGGAGTTATGCGCATGTAGCCTATATCAATATCAGGTTCGGGAACGAAAGAATATCCGCCCCCGAATGTGCCGCATCCGTTCTGCATGTTTACATACTCTGCGCTTAATACTCCTTGATCGTTCTCGCACATTTCAATACTATCATGATGATTTGTGCCGACTTGATGCACTTCGCCGGTGCTGTTATCTCTTACCCATATATTGACGAGCATTTAAATATCGCCTTCCTTCCTGTTGTTTGCTCTTACGGTGTCAAATCCTTCAGGGTAACGAGATTCTAACTTTTCGATATTGGTTGTCATTATACCGTCAAGCTCGAACCCGAATGATTCTGCCATAAGTGCAATATACCACATAATATCGCCGATTTCCTTCTTGATGTGTTCTCGGTCAATATTCTTTTCGTGAAATATCCACTTTTTAAGCAGGTCGTTCAGTTCTCCGACTTCTCCTGAAAGTCCGAGTGATGCATTAAGGATCTCGCCGGTGTTGTTTCCTGCCTGCATCGAAGCAAGGATTTTTTCGCCTGCTTTGTGGTTGTTTGTTCTCATTGCTTTGCGCTGATATTCGTTTCCGTTCATTTTTAATCCTCCAAGTCAATATTATCAAAATCAGGCTTGAAAACCTGTTTTAATCTTTCAATTTCCTGCTTTAACTCTGCGTTTTCTGTTCTGAGCTGTCGCAGTTCTTTTATTTTCTCCCCGTATGCACGAGCGATCTTTAAGCTGATTTCAAAGTATATGTTTTTCATTTGTCGAACATCCTTTGCAGGTATTCAGTTTCGGTTTCTGTTTGCAGTTTTACACGTTTAAAGTCGATCCCGTATTTCTCCTGAAGAAAATTCATAAGGTTCGTTCCTTCAACGCTACCGCTGATTGTAGGCGGCATTTCTAATATGCTAATAATGTTTTCAAACATTCTGCGGATGCGCTTTGTACGCCATCCCTGAAGGTGATACGCATATAATACTGCCGCAATTGTTTGTTGCGCAACATCGTCCTTTGCTTCAAGAAACATGTTGAACTTTTCAAGATATTTTGCCGCCTTCGGATTAAACCTGAGGTCGTTTCTGTCAATTTTCGATTTCATCTTATCACCTCATTTTCTTTTCAAGCCAATTAGTCTTGATTGAAGGCTTTTCGATTTCTCCTGTAATGCCGTCCATGTACTGCGGTACACCGTTCATGAAATTCAGTAAGGCTTCAATCTCGGCTTGTGTTTCTGAATCGGTTTCTTTTTCTGCTCTAAGTTTATCCACGTATTCGCTGTCCATTTTTAAAATTTCTCCTTTATTTTCTTTTTAAACTCTGTCAAATCATTTGCGTTTATGCCTTCAATAAGATTAATTAAAAACGTATCTATTGTATGCATCCATACAGATGAAATGAACTCTTCACGTTTCTCTGCCGGAATAAATGAAATGTCGAGAGAATCAAAAATTATTACGAACACTCCGCAAAGTGAACTAACTTCAGGATCGGACACGGTTATTATTGTTCTAAATCCCAAATCTTCAATAAATTCACTGCGATAACGCAACGTTGTATTGTTTATCTTTTTCGGCAGGTGCTTTCGCAACTGATTTTCAAGAATGTTAAAAACTTCTTTTACTTCAAATTTTCTTAAACCGTTCATGTTTCGCCCTCCGCATATATGATCTTCGTAAAATGTTCCATGAATTAGGATGCGTGTAAACATCCGAAAATCATGAAACTGTCGAAACATTCATCTTCGTAACTGCATCCAGTACATTCAAGGCTACATTGACAAAATGATTCTATTTCGATAAGATCTTTAAACATTCCTTTTTACCCTGAAACCGGCATCTTCGAGCTTTTTTACTGCCTTTAAGCTTTCGGCATATGAAAGATACCATTCGGCTTTTGCGTGATCCTGCTCGGCTGAATTATCGGCTTTGTTTCCTGCCCTGTATCTGTATTTATAAGCTGTCATTACCGCCCATTTATAAACAGCATCATCGCCAAACATGATACGCATTTCCTCTATGCACTCTCGGCGTCCTTCCTGCTTATAGTGTGTCGGATGATTTACTTGACTTGATTTTTCTTCCGGCAAATAGCAGGAGTTTAACGTTTCTAAATCATTTAGTGCGCAGTCCCTGCATGACGCATCATTCCCGTCAAATCTTTTGCATTTATCCATCGTTCTTTACCGCCTTTATATAATTTTCTATCTGTTCAGGTATATGATCGCCATATATTTCAACGGCTTTCCTTGCAAGCCTTGCGACCTGCTTTTCTTTCTGCTTTTCTTCTCTGTGTTCCCAATAAGCTTCGTAAACAAGTACGGTTAAAACTGTAAGAAGGAACGCAAGCATAATTGTAATTTCAAACATTGTTTTTTAACTCCTTTTTTATTTGTCAAGTAAATATCGTAAAATGTACCCTGTAATGAAACCAAGCAAGCAAGAAACACAACATAAAATGCACATGTTTAATTCATAATTCATTTTTGTTTCTCCTGCTTCAATACCGCATCTGTGATTAATAATGCGGATTC
>JAFPAK010000056.1 GCA_017390825.1 Clostridia bacterium | reverse complement strand
CGACGCAGAGGGGAAAAGAGTAATACCCGGTTTAATTGATACTCATATTCACGGATTTGGCGGATATGACGTGTCGGATTTTAACCTTGAAGCTATTAGTACCGGTTTAGCTGCGGTCGGCACAACAACTTGGTTCCCCACAACTATGACAGATAGCATAGATAATCTTGAAAAAATCACCAACCAAAATATATACGTAAACGGCGCAAATATTGCGGGTTTTCATATGGAAGGTCCGTATATTTCAAAGACTAAAAAAGGCGCCCAAAACGAAAAATTTATCAAAAATCCCGATGTTGATGAGTTTAATAGATTAAATAATGTTCAAATTATAACGGTTGCGCCCGAGCTTGACGGGGTAGAGGAATTTATCGAAGCCATAGATTGTCATGTATCAATTGGCCATACCGATTGTAATTATGACCAAGCGATTGTTGCCATTAATTCCGGAGCCGACGGACTTACTCATACCTTTAATGCAATGACCCCTTTTTCTCATCGTGATGTTGGCCCGATAGGCGCCGCTTTCGAAAAGCAAATCTACGCCGAACTAATTTGCGACGGATTACACGTTGATAAATCGGCGGTTTTAATGTTGTATAAATTGTTCGGTAGCGAAAAAATTATTTTAATAAGCGATTGTATACGTCCTGCCGGATTACCTAACGGAAAATACTTATCGGGCGGTATTGAGGTTACGATGAGCGACGGGGTTTTGACGCTTTATAACGGCGTTCTTGCCGGCGGCTCAAAACCGTTACTTGAATGCGTTAAAACCGCCGTTGAATTTGGAATTGACTTTTATGAAGCGGTTAAAATGGCTTCCGAAACGCCGGCTAAACGTTTTGGCCTTAACAAAGGAAAAATCGAACAAGGATATGACGCCGACATAGTTATTTTAAACGATGATTTTACTGTTTCTTCGGTTATAATCGGCGGAGTAATTTATTAAAAAAAGCCTCGACATCTTTTGCTAGCACGCGATAAGGAAGTAATTTGAAAACCTATCAAAATACACTATTTATCGGGTGTGGCGAAAGCAAAGCAAAAGATAAATACCGAGAAGACCCATAAAAGGTTTTCTCGGTATTTTCTTTTTTTATATCGGTACATTCGACTATACTGCCTTCTTTAAGTACAATTATTGTAGAAATATAAAGGAGGCTATTTTTTATGGGAAAATTCATTGAAGAGTTTTATTACGGCAACCTTGATCCACAAGCAAGGAGCACAAAGGAAAACAAAGCCGTGCAAAAGCAAATGGAAGTCTTGATGTTAAATGAGGATTTCTTAACTGAGAACCTTTCAGGCGAAAGCAAAAAGAAATTTCTTGAATTTTCTAATGCTTGGAGCGTAGTTAATGGTGAATCGAATCTCGACAGTTTTATTATGGGATTCCGTCTTGGAGCCAATTTTACCTACGACACTTTTGTGAATGAGGAAGCCCCGTTTAAAGATTTACTGAAGGAGTGAGCGCGATGAAAGAAAAGAAATATTATATCGTATTGGATGATTTTGAACGACGGGTGGTTGTGAACTGCATGAATGAAATGCGAAATAAGCTCATTGCTGACGGAAAGTATACCGATGCTTTAGATGAAGTATTATTAAAGGTTATTCATTCAAAACAAAAGAAACTCAAAGTTATATACAAGGAGGCATAAATTATGGAACAGTTAGCAAGATTTATTACAGACGAAAAAACAGGGCTTGAATACGAACTGTGCGGTGATTACTATATCATCGCCGGTGAGGATGAACCCGAACGCAAACCAATCGGCGTGTGGGGTCAACGACATTTGAAACACATTCAAAAGCATTGTAAACCTTTCTACAACAAAATGCTGAATGAACATACGCTTTATGATTATCTATTGCAGTTGGACTGTGATGCGGAAGATATGTTCAATCGTTTGGTTAAGCAAATGGCTGAGCGTGAAGGCGTGACCGAGCAATTTAAAGCAGATAACCAAATGCAATGGGTTGGGTTGATGAATAACATTCGTAGTAGAGCCATAGAAGTTGTAAATATAGAATTGATATTCGTATAACACTGAAGACGGTAGGGTTAAAATCCCTACCGCCTTTTTCGCACTTTTGTAGAAGTTTATTATATGTTATTAGCCAAGAAACTCATTAACAGCAGCTTCAACATTGCATCATTGAAGCGGTATTACAGAGTTTATATCTTTCTTCGCCTACTAAGCTGACGGGGATGTGAAGTGAACGGATTTCCTCCACAAAAGCATTCAGATATTTTTCGCCTCGTCCACTCTGCATAAAGGTCAGCGAAAAATCTTCTCCAACAGTCATCACTTCAATTAGCAACATATTTTTTGTATGCCTTTCACCAATATAGGCGTGAAGATCTTTAACATAGCGCTCAAGCCCGCACCAGTCTAATTTTCCAACGTAACTGATTCCAAAAGTTTTTCCAAGTATACTTTTTTCTGAATAGCGAGCCATTGCATCTCTCTTGTCAGCAAATGGGGATTCACTCGGAAACGTTTCTATCAGTCGGTTGATCGATGCAATATCAGCCTCTTTATCGCCTTTCAGGATTACTTGTCCACGTACAACTGTATTTTGTTTTTCAACATCCCATTTGTTTAGGCGTGGGGGCATTGTCACCGGAATGTAGTTAACCAAGCTGTGATGGCTCATAGGTGTGCGCAATACGGCACGGTACTGATGTTGCACGTGTGCCAATACAGGCTTGTCTATGTTGTCGTCAAGTCGATGAAGTGCTCGATAAAGCAAGACGGAAAGGAATGACACGGGGCTACCATCCGATGAACTAGCCATTGCCATCATTTCTTTTTGTGGAACATGCAAGTGATAGGCATATAAACCTTCCGTATCAAATGCAACCGGATCTAAGTTATACACTTCTTCGGGTTCTTTGGAAAGAGTGCAAAACTCTTCTGTATTCATCGCACCATCAGGAAATGGATATATATGTTCTCCATCGCAAATCGGACTGTCGGGCATTCTGATTTGCTCGGTTTCCAGTCCTTCTGTTCCGTAGCGTTTGGAAACATACAGATAGAGTAAGCTTTTCATTAAAGGCTCTACACCCATTCCGTCGGCAAGATAGTGGCTGCAATCTATAAAAATGGTGTTATCCTTGCAACCAAAGGAAATCAGGTGTCCGTTGCTTTCCTCGCTTCCCAACGTCACGGCGCGATCATCCGGAAAAACAGGCAGTGGACTACTGTTATAATGCAACACAAGATTATCTTCTTCGCGTTTTGGCAAAACGCAAAAATATGGATAGCGCACCGCCGCTTTATGTACAGAGCACCGCAACAGTTCGTAATCAATTATATCTTTCATACGTATCGCAAGTCTAAATGTGCTATAAAAATCTTCATTAGCCCCGTAAAGCAACGGATTGGGTTTAAACTTCATATATTCTCCTCAACAATCGGTATTTGGGAAAGATTTTCTTTCTCAAAACCAAGTAAAATCAAATGAAAAATCTTTGTTATAATTCATTATACATCAAAAATATAAATCGTTCAACTGCTTTAAGATATTTAGGGGGATATTGTTTGCAAGACTATAAAAGTTAAAATATTGAAAACACAATGCTTTTGTGATAGAATATGAGAGAAATTAAAAATTATATTCTACGAGGTAGAAACGATGATAGACAACAAAAAAACAAATTCTCATTTTTTAAATATTGCCTCACTTAAGATAACAGGAGTTGTGTTAATAATTCTCTTAGCGGTTGTTTTGTTGTGGCACGGCAATGTAACCAGTAATCAAGCTATGCCTGCTATGGTGGCCGGTGTATATTTTGATGGTGAGTACCGTATTGCCGATGGGCAGTGGCAGAAAATTGAAAAAGGAAAGCACATTTCTTCTACTGAAGGAGATGTGACTCTACGAGGTAATTTTCACTTGGTTGCGCCGGACGGTGAGTATGTTGGTGTCTACACGGACAGCATTCCGATTGCTCTTTATACAAATCATATT
>JAFPAK010000055.1 GCA_017390825.1 Clostridia bacterium | reverse complement strand
GGCTTCTTTTTATGTTCCTTGCTTCAAGGTACGATGATAAATCAGGCTTGATGCCGCTTTTGGCAGAATCTATTTCAAGTCCTGTCAGAATTGCGAGGGTTTCAACCTCTTCAAGAACGGCTTTTCTTTCTTCGTCGGTAATGCTTTCGTCATAAGCAATAACACCTCTGCTGAGAGCCGCATTACTTATCTGTCCTACACGTGAAGAGAATGTATCTTTAACTGTAGCAAATCTTGCCTCCCAATCATTTGCATCGGATATCAAAGGCTCGGCAGTTGGTATTTTAAGTACGGGAAGAATTGTACTGCTCCTTTTTACACAAGCGTTTACAAGAGGGTCTGCGACGGTTTTAATCATATCACCGTCATAGTCGGCTCCGCCAAGGCGTTCAGGTATAAGGGAACGTGAGTCAACCATTATTATATAGTGAAGATGCGAAAGATACTTCTCACGGATAACACCTACATTCTTGAGCGGTACCGCAATAACCTCTTCATTTCTCGCTATATGGGGACTGCGAAGAAGAGTATAGACATCATTTTCTTTGTATGTCGGCATAGGAGCGTACATCAAGTTATCGTGAAGCTGTTCTTTTTGGAGTTTCTGATATGCATCTGTTTCACCCTCGGAAACTTTAACTATATACGCAAGAAGTTTCATAAGGTCATCGGAAAGATAACGGTTATCACCGGACACTAAAAGCTTGCCCATAGAATATTTGTCAGCTATGCTGTCAGCCTTATCCGAAAGCTCTGTCTGAAACATAGGCTCACCCATAAAGAGAGGATTTTTACGGATGATGTCCGAATAAATGTCACCTTTTCCGAGAAGATAATTTTTCCGTGTTTCTCTGTTACCGATGAAGCTGAAATATGCACTTTCTGTTGTTTTGGTAATCCAGTTTTGCTTTTCTGCTTCAGGAGCTTTATTCCATCCCAAGGGTAAATCAGCAGGACGGAATTCATCATTCATTATTGCAAGAGTATTGAGAAACTGATAATTAAGCTCAATAGTGTCAGGTGTATATTCTCTGTCCTTGCCCGAAACATAAAGTGCGTGCTTGTACTTTCTGCAGCGGTACATATACTCTTTCCAGGAAAGACCGTTTTCCATCATCCAACCGAAGCCCTTGAACATACTTTTGGTAAGGATAATATCAACATCGGCAGGATTATGCTTAACACCGAAAATATCCGTGATAAACGGTACACCGAGTTCACTGAAAAGTGAAGCAAAATTTACCTCGTGAACAACACCCTTAATATACGGAAGACGAATCTGAAAGGAATGGTGTCCTTCTTCAAGCTTTCCTGCGAGCCTTGGCGAAATCAGACCCTCACCGTCAAACTCAGTTATCTTGACATTTGTTTTCTTCTGTACTCTTGTGTACGTGCGTACGGGGTTATCTGTGCCGTCATCAGCTACGGTAATAACGTCAACATTCTTTACAATCGATTCGGGATTATCAATAACAATTATTCTCTTTTCGGAAAGGATATCTTCATCGTTATATCTTTTACCGCTTGTGAAAAGCAGAGCGTTATATGCATAAAGCTTACTGAGTTGACATTTGCCGATAGTCATACCCAGCATCATTCTTTCCTTAAGTGCATCATAAATATCCGAGCGTACAAATGAAAGTCTGTTGTCACGGCTCATAGATGCAGAGCGTTCAAAAGCGATATACGTCATATCCTCTTTGCCGAAATTAAGCCTTATACCTTTAGACTTGAACATCTCTTTTGCAAGCTCCTGCAATTCAAGTATTCTTCCCACAGGCATACGGTTAAATATACCCGAGAAATCCACATATACAAACACATCACGAAGAGCCTCACACAGAAGCTCACTGTTGCGGAAATTATCACCGTAAAGGATACACATAGCCTGATGAAAAATCGGGCAGTCATCCTGCAGAGTATTTTCTGTGCGGTATTCATTCGGGATAGATGTTGAATCAAAACAGAAATCATATCCGTCGTCGGTTTTGCGGGCGGTTGAAATTATACTGAGTGCCGAAATTTCAGGTATCAGATACTTTTTGTTTTTCATGCTGTTCTCCCTGATAATTATTGATTATTTTCAGTATATCACAGGAAAATATATATTGCAATCATTATAATATTAACTGCCCCCACCAAATATTTTCAAGTATATTAAATGGAGGCAAAAAGGCAAAGAAAAACTGCTCTCACGGGGAGAGCAGTTGAAAGATTATGTGTGTCAACTAACGTATTGAATATAACCAATGATAAACAGATGTAAAGGATAGTATATGTAAAATAGCCATTTCATAATTTTGTTTATCTTTGGGCTGTGTCCTCGCTGTCCGTTATACATCATAATAACCGGTATCGAAAAGACAACGCCCATTTGTATAATTCCGTACAGCTTATCAAGTGCAAAGAAATATACAACAGAATAAATAGCTACATAAAATACCATCCATAGCATTTGCTTTTTGATGTTGCCTCTGTTTGTGCCGATAGCCATAATACAAAGGCTTGCAATGCAGCTCCAGTCACTCGGGAAGGTAATAACACAAATAAGCAATACAAGAAAAACTTTTATGCTTGCCTTCATTCTTTCGCTGTTTACAACACGGAGCATTACCAAACCCCATGCAAGAGACCACATAACACTCGTCTGATTGAAAACATCTCCGTAATAAAACGGGATAAAGGATTTCCAATCAACAAAGGATGAAGAAGCGAATATGTAAGCAAAATGCGATATAAACGCAAATGCAAACAACCTCATAGTGTATTTATTTATATTTTTGGTGTAGTGATAACCTTCTGCTATACAATAACACATAATCGGACAAGTAAGTCTGCCGATTATATGTAATATAACAGGAATAATTCCATTATCATATTCCGGAAAAACCAACCAAGCAATATGGTCTATGGTCATTGCAACAATCGCAATAATTTTAATTGTATTTGAGTTTAATATCTTTTTCATAACTGTCTCACAACTTTTTATTGATATGATTTATTATACCACACCTACACCACAAATTTCAATCTGTTTACATACACCTGTTACCCCAAAAGTAGCAGGTGTTTTTTTATATTCAAAATTCAAATGAAAGGAAGTGCTCATCTTCAACATTCGCGACAGACCCATTATTCCACCGCACCCGTAAAGGGTGCATTTTTTATGTCCAAATTTATTATCTGACAAAATTTTAATCTTATGGAGGAAAACAAAATGAAAAAATTTAATGATGTAATTATCATTGGTGTTGACCACGGCTACGGCAACATCAAAACTGCAAATCACTGTTTCAGAACAGGCATTACAGCTTACGATTCAGAGCCGCTTTTCACAAAAGACATGCTTGTTTACGGTGGGAAGTTCTATCTTATCGGTGAAGGACACAAGGAGTTTCTTCCCGACAAAATCAAAGACGAGGACTATTATGCCCTCACTCTTGTGGCTATTGCAAAGGAGTTAAGTGTAGAAGACCTGACTGAAGCTACAGTTCACATTGCGGCAGGTCTGCCCCTCACTTGGACAGCAGGTCAGAAAGAGAGCTTCAAAGCATATCTCACCAAGAATGAGGAAGTAACTTTCACTTGGCAGCATACCGAGTACAAAATAAAAATCGCAGGTGCAAGCATCTATCCACAGGGTTATGCGGCGGTTTCGCAGTTTGCAACTAAAATGGACGGTGTAAACCTTGTGGCTGACATTGGCAACGGCACTATGAATGTGCTCTACGTCATTAACGGCAGACCGCAGTCAGAGAGGATGTACACGGAAAAGTTCGGAACACATTTCTGTACTGTTGATATCCGTGAAGCCTTCCTCAGAAGAACACAGAGAGAAATCAATGAGCATATCATTGATGAGGTGCTGTGCAAGGGTACTGCTAACATTGTTCAGTCGGATATGAAAATTATCAAGGCTGAGGTACAAAAATATGTAGCCGAAATATTCCACAGACTCCGTGACCACGGGTACGATGAAAACACAATGATGCTGTATATCACCGGCGGTGGCGGTTGCCTTGTTAAGAATTTCTATAAGTACAATGCAGACCGCATTCAGTTCGTTGACGATATTTGTGCTGCGGCAAAGGGTTATGAGTACCTTGCCGAAACTATGATGGGTATGGGTAGGATATGAACAGCCGCAGACTTAATGTGAGATTTAATCTTGATAACCCTGACGAGAAAAGTGCCAATGACTTTTTAGAAGCCTTGGCACAGAGCAGTAAGCAATCCCGCAACAAATTTATCGTTGAGGCAGTTATTGAAAAGATTAGGTTTCAGAATAACCCAAGAGATTTTACACTTGAAGACATCCGTGCAGTTCTCAGAGAAGAATTGCAGGATGTTTCTTTTGTTTCTTCGGCACAGCCAACAGCACAGACGATTGACACGGAACTGACAGAGGAAGAGAAGCTGAAAAATAATGCAGAGGCGGTATCGTTTCTTGAAAACTTTATGTGAGCCAAAACCTTGATTTTTGGCTCAAAACAGGAAAAAGGCAAAAATTTATGAGCCACTTTGGCTCAAGGATTGGAGGTGATATTTATGACCGATAACGAGAAAAAGCTGATACAAGCCAAGCACAGACTTGAACAGGCAGAAAACCGCAACCGTAAGAAGGAACGCTCAGAGCGAAACCACAGACTTATTGTGGAAGGTGCGATTTTGGAGAAGCTTTTACCTGAAATCAAGACAATGGATTTTACTGATATTGAGGGGTATTTACGAGGAAAGCTGAATTAAAGGCTGATATATGTCCCTTAAGGGCGCACTTACTCACCACCGTAAAGGTGGTGCAGTGCGCTCTCCGAGGGTTTATGCAAATAGCGCAATGCTATAACAATCATAGGAGCAAATGAGAAATCAACGAATGGTGTCTTTATTGTTATTGTAAGTCGTTTAATCATAAAAACAATAAACTTGTTTACTTTACAAATAAATTTATCAATCATACGCATTCTCCTTTCAATAATACTTTCTCTCTCATTTGCCTTTTTTCCTAGTGGACCTACGTCTGGTGAAACAGGAAAGGAGATGACTGTTTCAATGACATTTTAAAACTAAAAAATTATTTTGTCAACTAAAATGGAAGTAATGCCCGTAATACTCATTTAAGTAATACGGGCATATAGAATTATTCAGTTTCTTCGTTGTATATGTGCAGTTCTATACTTTCCTGAAGAGCAGAATCAATATCTTCCACGACTGTGTCGCCATCTAATTGTAATTCACATTCTGCCTCTACGTAAGCATCAGGAAGATCCACTTTAATTTCAGCTACGTAATATTTTTCACCGTCAGAATTAGTTTTCTCTGAAACATCAATTTCAGCCTCAGTTTCTTTTCCGTTTATCAAAATGGTCACTTTGTTTGATACGGCTTCAAAAACTTCAGAAACAGTTTCAGCAACAGCGCCATCAGTAGCAGCGTTTGCCACTAAACCTATGGAACAAAGAATTGAAATTACTGCAACTAAAGCAACAAGTGTTTTACTAAAACCTGTGAAATGTTTTTTGTTAGTCATACTCATAATCCTTTCAATTGTTTCATCGGAAGGATGAATGTTTGAAAAGGTATCTGTATATTGTTTTTTACTCATCTATCCACTCATCTCCCAACTGTTCTTTTAAGTTTACTCTTGCACGACTTAACCTAGTTTTAACTGCCGACTGTTTAATTTTAAGCATTTCTGCAATGTCTTTTATTGATAAGTTTTCGTAGTAAAACAAATGAATTACCGTGCGTTCTTTTTTAGACAGCCTCATAACAGCATTATACAAATCTATTTGAGTTGTACTGTCAAAACTAGCACCTGAAACAAAATCACAATCATCAATGTTTTTGTGATATCTGAATGGTAATTTTATGTAATTCTTACTTTCATTAACACAAACCGTTGTCAACCATTTGTCTAAATGCTCATTATCAGAAAAACTCTTAGGATATTTTAAAAGTTTTACAAAAACATTTTGAAGAATATCTTCAGCATCGTAAGAGCTTTTCGTGAAAGATAGAGCGATAAGAAAAAGACGTTGATTGTTACGATTTACAGCTTGCATAAAATCATCATCTGTCATTGTTTCACCGCCTAGTTGAAAGGTCCTTTCACTATAATAACAATTGAAGTTGTGGAAAGGTTACAAAAAATATTTTCATATTTAAGTTTACTGTAAAAAAGCACTTTGTCAATAATCACTAAAACATAATAACAAATTTAACCGAAAGGACGTGATACCCGCAATTTATCATCTTGAAGCCAAAGTCATAACCCGTGGTGTAGGTCGCTCAGCCGTTGCCGCAAGTGCATATATGAGCTGCAGTGAAATCACTAACGAGTATGACGGCGTAAAACACGATTACACCAGGAAAGGCGGTCTTGTATATGAGAAAATCTTTCTCCCGTCACACGCTCCGCCCGAATGGTACAACAGAAGCAAGTTATGGAACGCAGTTGAAGAAACGGAGAAAACAAGGGACAGCCGTTTGGCAAGAGAGTTCATTGTTGCTCTGCCCGTTGAAGTCAGCCGTGAAAGGCAGATAGCCGAGTCAGAAGAATTTGCAAAGGCTCTTGCCCGTGACGGAATGTGTGTTGATGTATGTATTCACGATACGGGTGAAGGCAATCCTCACGCTCACATTATGGCAACTGTCAGACCGTTAAAACCTGACGCTACTTGGCAAAGAAAAACCGAAAAAGAATATCTGTGTATCAGAGACGGTAAGGAGCAAGGCTTTACCGCCTCTGAATTTTTATGTGCAAAAAATGATGGTTGGGAAAAGCAGTACCAATATTATGTTGACGGCAAGAAGGTATATCTACCACCGTCTAAGGCTGACTGTTATGAGAGAGTAAACAAATACCCGAAAAGCACAAAGTACGGCAGACAGAATCCCATAAGTGAGCGTTGGAACAGTGATGAGCAGTTATGTGAATGGAGAAAACTGTGGGCAGATATTGTAAACAGAGATTTAGAAAAAAAGAACATTGAGCCTATTGACCACCGTAGCTTTGTGGCAAGAGGAATACTTTTGCAACCGACAATTCACGAGGGTGTTTCAAGTAAGAAAATGAAGAAGAAAGGCAAAGTCACAAAGAGAATGAGAATCAACATTCTTATCCGTAAAGATAACAGTCTGATTACCAGCCTTCGTAAAACTGTTCAGGCACTTACAGAGCTTGTTATCACTGCGGCAAAACTACTTTTACCTACACTTGCAGATGCTCTTGAGGGTATCCGTGTCGGTATGATTATCCTTGAATGTGAAAGAAAAAGCATCAATAACATGAAGCATCAGGCTATGAATGAAGTCCGTGATGCAGATGAGTTTTATGTGTACTTCCATAAGCTACAGGAAGATATTAAATCTACCGAAGAGAAGTTCAAAGAGGCAAAGAAAAAATTAAAGCTCTCTCCCAAGGTTATGAAGCAGAAGTATAACTCGGCAAAATGTGATGTTACCCACTATGAATTTGAGCTAAAAGAGCTGAAATTTAAAATGCAGAATATTCTCTCACAAAATGAGTGTGAAACAGAACAGGATATTGTTAATGCAAAGTCCTACTTCGAGAAAATGCGTCAGTTTGAAATTCCGAAGCTTGAAGCCGAGGAAAAGAGAATGGAAGCAGAAATTCAAAAGACACTTACTCAGTACAAAGAAACCGAAAAGCAGGCTGATGAAGCAGATGCCGAAGAGCTGAAAACAGAGAGAATGAAAATACGCCCCGAAAAAGAGAACGAGGCAAGGCAAAAAGCTGAAGCAGATTACAACATCAGCGAATATGATTTTAACCGAAGCGTTGATACCGTTTCAAAGCTCATAGGTGAACCGTCACCTAATTATATTACCAAGGCTGAAATAGCAAGGCAGGAAGAATATTCCCACTATGTTAAACAGCAGGAAGAAAGACAGCGGCAAATTGAAGAACGGCGTAATAACCGTAACAACAAAAATATTAAGAATAAAAATGAAAGGAGCCGATAACATGGCTAATAAAAAATTAAAAGCACCGGTAAACATCCCGGTAGAAAAAATTCATCCCTTTGAGGGACATCCGTATAAAGTATTAGATAATGATGAAATGAATAGTCTCATTGAAAGCATACAGCAGAAAGGCGTTATCTCACCCATTGTTGTAAGACCTTTAGAGAACACAACAGATGAATATGAGATAATCTCAGGACACAGACGCCTGAGAGCATCAGTGAAAGCAGGGCTGGAAACAGTACCTGCTTTAATTTATGCCGTAAGCAGAGATGAAGCGGCTATCATGCTCGTTGACAGCAATCTGCACCGTGAGCATATTCTTCCGAGTGAACGAGCCTTTGCTTACAAATTGAAGCTTGAAGCATTAAATCATCAGGGTAAAACTTTTGGACAAGTTGGCCAAAAGTACAGCAGAGATTTAATGGCAGAGTCAGTTGATGAAAGTTCAAGGCAGATACACCGTTATATCCGTTTAACTTATCTTATTCCTGAACTGCTTAACCTTGTTGATGAAGAAAGAATAGCCTTTACCCCTGCGGTAGAGCTTTCATATTTAAACGAAGTTGAACAGGCGGACTTGGTTGAAGAAATCCGTGTCTGTGATGCTACTCCAAACTTATCTCAGGCTCAAAGGCTCCGTGCAATAAGCAGAGAGGAAGGTTTAACTCCTGAGCATATTGGTGAAATCTTGTCAGAAGAAAAGGCTAATCAGCGAGAGAAAATCAAAATCCCTGCTGAAAGAATACGAAAATACTTTCCGAAAAGCTATACAACCGAACAGATTGAAGAAGCAATTATAAAACTCTGTGAGAGCAGATACAGAGCCCGTCAAGGCAGGGATGCCCGTTAAATTACAGTTTTGAGAAATCATCAAAATTTGCTGATAAGGATAATATCAAGAAACTGTTTGAATAATGACTCTCGACCATTGGGGTTAAAGTGGGTAGTAACATCATATACAGTACCACCGATTTTCATTGAAAAATTACTGCCTTTATATTCCATATGTCTTTTTATCATTTCTTCCCATTTTTTATCATCGAATATATCTGTATTCAAACCTAATTCTTCAAAAATTTCTATCCAACTTTTTTCTTGCATAAATAACACACTCCTATTATCGAACAGAGTCTGATTGTATAACCGCAATCAGACTCTGTTCTTACCCTTGCAATGCCCGCCCAAGATGTAGATTTCTTGGGCTTTTTCAATTTATCAAATATCAATGCACGAATCAAATGTGTGAATAAAAAATTTTAACTTTACAAGGAGGTATGCTTATGGATTTTGATATGACCGCAGTATTTCATTACGGTCAGGATAGCGAGAAATATATCAACCGTTTTCAGGAAAAGCGATTGGAATATGTTACTCGTGAGCTATATAATTACTCAGCCGAACAGCTTCGTGCTTTACTGAGTTCAATTAAAGAAATCGGCACATTCGCAGTTGCGGAAGTGTAACGGTATAATATAAATCAAGAAGTATAGGGCGGACTTCGTTTCGCCCTAAATTATTTAAGGAGGAAAAAATATATGAAAAAGAAATCACGGTTACCTTTTGAAGAAGACCCTCGACAGGTAGCCATTTATACAAGAAAATCCCGTATCACAAACAAGGGCGACAGTATAGGTGTTCAGTTTAAACAAAGTGGTGATTATGCCATCAATCAGTTGGGTTTACCCGAAGATTATGAATTCGCTAAGTATGAGGATAAGGGACTCAGCGGTTATTACTGTGACCGCCCGGACTTTCAAAGACTTCTCCGTGATATTGAACACGGGAAAATTAAGGCTGTTGCCTGCTACAAGTTAGACCGTATAGGACGTAAAACTGCAGACCTAATGCGTTTGCTTGAATACTTTGAACGTCATAATGTTGTTTTGCTTGTATGCTCTAATAATATTAACACTCAGAATAACACATCAAAAATTATAATTCAGGTTCTTGCAATTATTGCAGAATTCGAGCGAGATATTCTTACCGAGCGTATTCAGGACAATCTTATGGAGCTTGCAAAAGACGGACGTTGGCTTGGCGGTAATACACCTACAGGCTTCACTTCAAAAAGAGTTACAACAGGCAGTGGCAAAAATAAAAGTGCTGTAAGCCATCTTGAAAGCATTGATGCAGAAAAGCGTGTAGTACAAAAAATATATGAGATTTTCAGAAGCACACGCTCTATTCAGACAACTGCAAAGATAATCAGCAAGGATTACCGAACAAAGCAAGGTGCAGAATTTAACGCTTCTACGACAAGGTTAATACTGACCAACCCTATTTATTGTGTTGCCGATGAAAGAGCATATAACTACTTTCTTGATAAAGGCGGTAATATTTACGGTGAAATTTCAGAATTTGATGGACAACACGGTATTTCGTGCTATAATAAAACTGACCAATGCAAGGTTGAAGATGAAGATTCCACTTTCTTCAATCCGAAATTTTCACAGATTCTTTCACGAAAGCCTGTTGAAGAATGGATTATTGCTGTCGGTAAGCACGAAGGCTTTATCCCTTCAAGTGAATGGATAGAAACGCAGGAGCTTCTTTCAAGCATTGCAGAAAAATACAACAGACCTCACCGCCGTACAAATGCATTACTTGCAGGAATAGTTTTCTGTCCTGTATGCGGTAAAAGGCTAAGTGTTACTTCAGAATCCAATCGTTGGACACACGGCAAGCCTCGCTTCAAATATACTTGTCCCGGTGTCCGCAAAAAGGAATGCACCTTTAAATCTGTTGACGGAGTACTGCTTGATGAATTTGTGGTTGCACAGTTATCAAATCTCAGTGATGAAAGTGCAGTATATTACAACACTATTTTCAATGAAAAACTGCAAAATCTCATTGCTAACGATGAAACCGAAACGGAATACCGTGAGACTACGAAAGCTATTGAGAAAACCAAAACAGCAATAGCGGCACAGGTGCGAAATATGCGAGAAACTGATGAATCGCTTCGCAAGTTTATTGAAGCTGATATTGCAGAAATGAATAAAGACCTTGAAAAGCTCGAAAAAGACCTTTCCCGTATTCAGGAAAGCAAGGCAGACGGTGCCTTGATGCTTCAGGAGCTTAACGAGGTAAGGAAAAAGCTGTTATCCTTTGCAGAATATGCAAAAGATGCACAGCCGGAAGAACTTGTTAATTTAATCTCATCCGTTGTTGAGAGAATTTTTATTACCACAGAGAATGACAAGAGAGTTTGTCATATCTTTGTGAAAGGCTGCACAACCGAGGATTATACAGACCTCTTCGGCGCAGCCGATTACATAACGGATAACAATAATCGTTTAATTTTTAATATGTGTGATTCAGAACAGTGTAGAGAACACTATATGATATTGGCATCTGTATTTTGAGTGTGCTGAACTTTTTATTTCACTATCTTTTTTCACTAATTATTCCTCCTTGTACTTTGTAATGCGGCGGCCAAACCACATTCATTCTACTTGGAGGATTAATTCTTTGCAACTACTTCGGCGGCTTTGAGCTCGCCGTTTTTGGCTTTGCTGAAGCCTTTTTCTTCCCCCGGTAGAACCGGGGGTTTATTTCCACCCCTAAAGGGACCAAACACACGGCAAGACGACACACTTATCGTCTTGCCGTGATCAAATTTATGCGAAAATTATTTCATTGCTCACAATTTCTCTTGCACAAGCCTGTATGTTATTCATCAATCCTATCCATTCCATAGGTTGTTCTGATTTTAGCTGTTCTGTCACGCCTTGCTTTTGAGCCATTTCCTCAATCAATCGGTGGAACATTTGCTCCGCCTGTTGGTTAATATCTGCAAGATAGCGGTTAAGTGTCCCCTCAATCAGCATTGTAGTGTAAAGGAAGTGCTTATGCTCCTTTAGGTACTGCTTGTGGCGTTGCCCCCATAAGCCGATAGGCTGTGTTTCTTCTTCGGAAAGTATCAGGCAAGGGATATAATAATCTCCCTGCAATTCATACCACAAACCGTTGCTTTCATCAAAAATGTACTTGTCCATATAATAAATCCTCCAGTATAATATATTCGCACATACGTCACAGTTCTCCGATTGCCACATTTTGTTATATCTTGTTATCAGATTTTCTTGCCCTTGTGTTTGCCCTTATCAGCTTCCAAGGGAAGAATAAACATAAGTGAAATCGTATAATAAACTAAGGTGAGCACTTTGCGATAAACTCTTTATTTTCAAGGCTTTTGGAGGATTTTATTAAAACCCTGTAAAGGTTAATAACCACTTATAAAATTGTGGTTTTCAAATTCTTATTTGTCGGACTGAATATTTCTATCAGCACTTCACTTCGGTGAGGTGCTTTTAATTTGCCCTTTTTGCAAATTGGTCTTTTGACGGGAGGTCTAGAGTCAAATG
>JAFPAK010000054.1 GCA_017390825.1 Clostridia bacterium | reverse complement strand
GTTAACGGCGCAGGTATAGCGACAGTTGCTTCTCAGCTTTTTAATACGCTTTTGTTGATAATAAGTTTGATTGTTGTATGCAGAAATAAAAAAATAGAATTCACTTTTTCCGTAAAGCTTACAAAAATGACTTATGGAAAATATGTTGCTATACTTTTACCGATTCTTGTAACCGAATTTATGTGGAGCTTAAGTGAGAATGTGTATGCTTCTATCTATGGACACATCGGTACACTTGAATGTGCCGGAATGACGCTTACATATCCGATTCAGGGCTTGATGATAGGAGCACTCAGCGGATTGGCACAAGCTTCCGGAATCTTAATTGGCAAAGAACTTGGTAGGGGAGAGTTTGATTCTGCTTATAAAAAATCAAAAAGTATGATATTATATGGATTCATCGGGTCATGTGTACTGTCTGCTGCTTTGATGTATCTAATGAATTTTTATACTGATACCTACAATGTTGAAAAAATCGTAAAGCAGACCGCACAGCAGATATTACTGGTATTTGCAGTCGTATCGCCAATAAAGGTGACAAATATGATTCTTGGCGGTGGTATAATTAAAAGCGGCGGACAAACACGAGTGGTCATGATTATCGAGTTAATCGGCACATGGGGAGTAGGCGTTCCACTTGCGCTGTTAAGTGCCTATGCTTGGAACTTACCTATCCCGATTGTATATTTTATCCTTTCAATGGAGGAATGTGTGCGTTTGATATTGACATGGATTGTTTTTATAAGAAAGAAATGGATGAAAAAGATTTGAAACTTATTAAGGAAAAGATTAAAAGGTTAAATTCAAAACATATATTTAATCTGTCAAATGTACGGCTGTTACTGATGATTATTATTACAGCATTATTATGGATTGTGCTGTTAAAGCTCGGCATTGCAAGACCAAGATGGTGAGGTGATGATATGGATAAAAAAGAAAAAACTGCTAAAGCTCTCGGTATAGTTTCTTTTGTATTGAGTATTTTAGGATTAAGAATTGTCATAATCTATCCAAAAGAAATGAGGAAAGTTAATGTGGGACGAAAATAAGGTAAGAATAAAAGATATAGCGGAGGAGCTCGGAGTCAGTACGGCGACAGTATCTAATGTGCTTCACGGCAAGACAAGAAAGATTTCCGACAGGACAGTAAAAAAAGTTGAGCAAAAGCTTGAGGAGCGCGGCTATATTCCCAATATGGCGGCAACATTGCTCGCGCGTAATAATTCCAGAATTATCGGAGTTATAGTAAATGACCATCCGAAATACGAAGGGCATACCTTTGAAGATTTGTTTATTTCAGCAGCAATAAATCACTTGTCTGACGAAATAGAATTGTGCGGATATTTTATGATGCTTAAAAAAGCGAAGAAGATCTCGGAAATTGTAAGATTTGCATCAATGTGGAATTTGGACGGCGTTGTAATCATAGGCTTTTGTGAGGATGAGTATCAGGATCTAAGGGATCATATTCGTGTGCCGTTTGTGATTTATGATGGGTTTGCCGATGTTCAGAATCGTTTTGGCAACATTACAATTGATGATTTCGACGGAGGCAGGCAGGTTGGTGAATATCTCAAGAGTATGGGTCATAACCAAGTCCTATGTATTGCCGATAATGATGTGTGTATGGACCTTATGAGGTATAAAGGACTATGCGAAGGACTAAACCTCAAAGCGGATTTTTTAAAAATACCTTTGGAAGCAGATGAAAGAGAAGAATTCTACCTTTCAAAACTTGATGAGTTAAAAAGATACACTGCCATATTTGCCGTGTCTGACTATTAC
>JAFPAK010000053.1 GCA_017390825.1 Clostridia bacterium | reverse complement strand
AGTGTATCCCATGTCCATTTGCCCTGCTCAGCAAGCTCCGCAGGATCAGTAAGTCTGGCATTTTTGATATATTCCTGGTTATAGATAATACAGTAAGGGAAAGTATAAGTACCGCTGAATGCGATCCAACCGTACTGCCTGTAATCAATATTTAGGAACGCCTGTGCATCCTGAATGTACCAGGGTTCATTAAAATCAACGCCGGCAGTTTTCATGGCAGCGGTAAGGTCAGTAATATAGCCATTTGAGAAATAAGAAACGAAGTTAAAGTTCTGAAGCATATAAACCTGGGCTTTAGCGTTTCTTGCAGTAAGAGAAGCAGTAAGTGCTTCATTGTAGCCGGAGAAGTAACCATCTTCAGTAAGAGTTACGCCAAATTCCTTTTCGACTTCTTCGCGGCAATATTCTAATGAATCGCCGATAGTGGAGCCAGGCTTCTTTTGCTCCCAAGGATACATAATTGTAAGATTGTAGCCTTTAAGACTATTTACAAATGCATCGGTAGCATTACCGCTGGCGTTCTTTGTACGAGTGATAAGATCATCAATTTTAGCAACACCGGGTTTGTTAGTTGGCTCTTTTGTATCTTTGTTTGATACAGTTGTGTTGGTAACAGAAGAAACCGTTCCGGTTGTGTTACCGGTAGTGGTCACAACAGTCTCATCCTGCTTTTGGGTAGTAGCAACAGTTGTGGTTACATCTGCAGTTGTTTCGCTGTCGCCACCGCATGAAACGAGCGCAAGCGCACACAGCAGAGCAAGAACTATTGCCATTACTCTTGTGAGTTTTTTCATAAATGATTTTTCCTCCCTATTAATAATAGCTTTTGCTATTCATATTATATAGGATAGAATTTTATAAATCAATAGATTTTTACAAAAAAAGCAATAAAATTATTGCAAATATAAAAGGATCTCTCAAACCGAGAGATCCTTTTATTAGTCAATGGATTCTACGATAAATTAAACTTTACCAGTAATCTTATGTGAGCCCCAAACATCTTCGTAGTTCTTATCAAGAGCTGATGAATACTTATCAAGAGCTGTCTGAACTGACTGACCATTATTAAGAACTGCGGTGAGAATACTGCTATGTGTAGCATTTGCATCATTATCATGAGAGATAGATGACCAATCGAATACAGAAGTGTTGCCGTTCTTACCGTATTTCAGGTTAGAAGCATTATTGATGACATCATTATCTTCTGAGAAATATCTGCCCCACTCAATAGCGAAGTCACGAGCTGCATATCTGTAATTATTTCTGTAGATCTCATTTCTCAAGAAAAGGATCTTGTCAGCTTCCTTCTGATACTGTGAAGGAATGAAGTTGATAAACTGCGGAATGAAGACATTTGTGTATGATGTAGTTCCTTTCTCGGTCGGGAACGGAGCTACGCCAAATGAATATTCACTTGATGCAAGACCCTTGATAGTATCGTGGAAACCGTAGCACATTGCAACATTACCCTTTGCAAACTGAGTCTTACCGTAAGTCCAGTCATGACCTTCAGCAATAAAGTCAAGTGTTACTGACTTCTCATTGCCCCACTTCTGCATTGTAGCAAGAGCATCCTTGATAGTCTGGTTATTAAAGTTATGAGTAGGCTTTGAACCTCTTGAAACATTAACAACACTTACGCCCTTAGGTTCAACCATCGAAGCAAGCATTGAACCCATATCAAGACAACCGAAGCCAACAACATTTGAAGTTGTAAGTTTCTTTGAGTAGTTGATAAGTGTATCCCAAGTCCATTTTCCTTGTGAAGCAAGTTCAGCGGGATCAGTAAGTCTTGCATTTTTGATATAATCCTTGTTGTAAATGATGCAGTAGGGGAATGTATATTCTCCGCTGAAAGCAACCCAACCATATTGTTTGTAATCAATGTTGAGGAATGCCTGTGCATCCTGAATATACCAAGGATCGTTGAAGTCAACAGCGGCATTCTTCATTGCTGCAGTAAGGTCAGTAATGTAGCCGTTTGAGAAATAAGAAACAAAGTTAAAGTTCTGGAGCATGTATACCTGAGCTTTAGCGTTTCTTGCTGTAAGAGAAGCAGTAAGAGCTTCGTTGTAGCCAGAGAAGAAACCGTCTTCAGTAATAGTTACACCGAATTCCTTTTCAACTTCTTTTCTGCAGGCTTCCAAAGAATCACCGAGAGTTGTACCTTGCTTTGACTGCTCCCAAGGATACATAATGGTAAGGTTGTATCCTTTAAGACTCTTTACAAATGCATCAGAAGCATTACCGCTTGCATTTTTTGTACGAGTGATTTTCGGTGAAACAGTAGGTTTACCGGGAACGTTACCGTTATTTGTTGCGTCAGTGGATATAACGGTTGTGTTTGTAACAGAAGAAACTGTGCCTGTGGTGTTGCCAGTAGTGTTCTCAACAGTCTCATCCTGTTTTGCAGTAGTAGCAACAGTTGTAGTTACTTCTGCAGTTGTTTCACTATCGCCGCCGCAAGATACGAGGGCAAGTGCACAAAGCAGAGCAAGAACTATTGCCATTACTCTTGTAAGATTTTTCATTACAATATTACCTCCAGTTTAATTAGCATTTCGCTACATTTATTATACATAACACTTGGCAAATAGTCAATACTAATACTGAACAAAAGGTATAATTTTTTTTGGTGATTATAACTATTTATCGTGAAATGAGTGAAATTTTGCATAATAAGCATTGCAGAAAAGAATATCGTTTTAATATTGGCAAACACAAAGATAAGATATTTGGTTTTTTAATAGGTGTTGTAAACGGGCTTTTCGGAGCAGGCGGCGGAATGATTGCAGTGCCGCTCTTGAAATCCTGCGGAGCTGATCAGAAGCAGGCACACGCAGGTTCATTGGCGATAATCCTGCCATTGAGCGTTGTCAGTGCAATTATATATTCATTTAACGAAAATGTAGATTTTTCACTCTCGTTAAAGCTGATTCCTTTTGGAATTATAGGATCTCTGCTTGGCACATTTATTATGAAGAAAATTGATCCGGCATGGTTAAAACGTATATTTGCGTTGGTAATGATATATTCGGGAATAAGAATGTTGTTTTCATAGGTGATGAAAATGAAGTGGCTAATAATAATAACCGCCGGCGTGCTTTCAGGTGCAGCTGCATCCCTCGGCATCGGCGGCGGTGGTATTCTTATAATTTTTTTAACTTTAATATTTAATACAGACCAACTAATATCGCAGGGAATAAATCTATTGTTCTTTATTCCGATAGCTGTAATAAGTATTGTGATTTATGCAAAGCAAGGTCTTATAAAATTTAAAAATATTATTCCGATAGTAGTTTTCGGGTTATTAGGCGTGGCTGTGGGAATGCCGATTGCAACACTGATGGGGGACAGTATGCTGCGAAAAATTTTCGGCATCGTACTTGCTGCTCTCGGGATAGTTGAACTATTTAAGAAAAAACCTAGATCTCCTCAATAGTCCAGCCGTTATCGGTGCTTTGTGCCATATAGAATT
>JAFPAK010000052.1 GCA_017390825.1 Clostridia bacterium | reverse complement strand
TGATCCACAGTAAATCTGCCTGCTCCTGTTATAATATCGGCTCTATCAAACACCGTATCGGCAGGAACGTATAAAGTCAGTACGGCACCCGTATAAGTTTTGCTGTACTTCTTGGTTTCCTTAATAGTCAAAACGCCGTTTTTATCCTCAACGGTAAGGTGCTTCAAATTGCTTTCGACCGAAAAGCTTTCACCTTGCTTGATGGTAAAGTCGGCAGCATTGATCTTTATTTCAAGGCTTTTTATGTCTGCTGACACGGAATATGTTTTAATATCTTCGGTCACGGCATCGTCGCTGAAAAATCCGTCAAAAAAACCAAACGAACTTAAAAGTCCTCCGATAATGCTAACCGTGAGGAATATGGCGAACGCCATCGCCAAATACTTAATTACTTTTTGAGCAGTGGTCATTTTATTTCAACGCCTCCAAACATACAAGTACCGCTTATGTAAATAGTAGGAGCATCCTTGTGTGTAGCGGTTTTATTGGAAATGCCACCGAAGATGCAATTGGAGCTTACCTTTACATTGATATTATCGGGAACAAAAATATCAATGCCGCCAAAGATAGCCGACACCTGAATAGCGCAGTCCTTTTCAATAATGGCATTGCGGAGATCGCATTTCACGCCGCCAAAGGTAGCGGTCAGCTCTGCGCCTTCAAATACTTCGCCATCATAATTAAGATTACAGCTTGAGAAGGTAGCACAGCCTGCCTTCGGTTCGCCGCCTTCTTGCTTGATTTTAGCGATGATCTCATTCGCCTTATTACCGAAAAGTCCTGTGAACACAAGTTTTAATCCTACAATTACGATAATGGCAGGGATAAGCAGTTTCCAAAGCATACCAAAGCTTAGAATATCCCAACAACACAACAGCAAGAACACACCGATAATGATACCGATGATATTGCCGGTCTTTTCACGCTCGGTAAATAATCCCACCGCGCAAGGTACAATTATAAACAGCGTCCACCAACCGTCAAAGAAGATGTCGATGTCCGTTATGTTCAATGCGTTAAGCGCAAACAATGCACCCGCCGCAATTAATACGATTCCCCAAATTATACTACTGATTTTTTTCATTTTTTGCCTCTTTCATGGTTAATTATTTATGTATTGTTCTCCAACATTATCTGTCGTTGTGAACCCAGCCTTTTTGAAAGTTTTTTTATCGCTAACACAATAAACATAGTTTCCGTTTTGGGCCAAAATGTAATAGTCGTCGGAATATAGTTCACAGTATAGTTCAAAAATTTTCGCAGCATCTTCAGCAGATAGTCCATATACTATATCAATAAACTTGCTTTCTTTTTGTGCTATAATGCGGTCAACAACCAAATCAGAGCCTTCAACGGTAGTTTGCATTTTAATTTGATAGCCGCTATCTTCTAAATTTTCTATGAGAATATCTCGTTTTGGAACAATTTTGTCGGGATCGGGGACACCGTTTGTATTCGTAGAATCACCACAACCAACAAAGCACACGAGTAATAGTGCTGATATAATTATTGCGATAAGCCTTTTCATTTTTCGCCTCACTGTTTGCAATACCACTCCATAAAAGCGGATGTGTTATCTTCGCTGACATAGTTTTTGTCGTTCTTCAAAAGATAAAGCATTCGCTCATCTTCTTCCGTCCTATCTTTTTTGGAATCTATTCCTTTTGTCAGCATATTTATCATAAACTTATTGATTCCACGGAGCTTGGTCTTATCCATACCGCCCTGCATAGTGAAAAGCGGAATTTCTTCGGAAAGAGCGTTTGCCTTACGAACTTCATCAAGGGCAGTTCCGGTATCGCAAAGACCAACGGCGCAAATGGCAGAAATCTTGTATTTCTTCGCCGCCTTTTTGTATCCCTTGATTCCGTTGGCAAATAGCCAACCAAGATATATAATCTCCGTTCCGCTTGACAACTGTTTTTGGGCTCCGCTCAAAGCATATACGGGCAATCCCGTTTTTTCACCAAGTATTTTCGCATACTCAGCGGTATGTCCTGTATTAGATGTATAAACAATAGCTTTCATTTTCCCTCCAAATTAAAAAGTGCGTGACCGAAGCCACGCAC
>JAFPAK010000051.1 GCA_017390825.1 Clostridia bacterium | reverse complement strand
AGTATCGTAAAGTCTGGTGCAGTCAAGGGGATTGTTACCGCCTCCGTCATAAACAATAAAGGATCCGTCTTCAAGAGTAATTATGTGACAAAGTCCAAAGTTACCCGCAGCATAATTTAGTGCCATTTGAGTAATCGACGATGTGGTGATCTTTTCATATGCAGGAACAGATTCGGGAGTAGGGCTCTTGGGAAGATTATACTTACCATCGGGACAGCTAACTATTCTTACTGCCTTTTCGGTAGGAATATAATACACATAAAGCATTCCCTTGTCACAAGTATATGCCTTGTGTACGTTGTCTTTTATGGTGTTCTCCATATAGAGGACATACCCTGCGTTCTCAAGCTTTGAACAGTATGCGTTATATTCTTCTAAAGTAGTTTCCGTGAACATAACTTGCAGATTTCCGTAACCTGCATCTTGAGTTCCATTGTTTTTTCCGCCATCAAATACCGGATAATCTACAAACCAGTTTCCATAATCATAAACCGATTTTTCGTTAGCAAGCATTCTGAAGGTGAAAGTACCATCGTCGTTTTTTATAGAATTAGCCTTAAAATAATTAATAAAATTATCTGCAGCAAGAGTGGTGGTGGTTTCATTCCAACCCGTAACAACGATCTTATTGCCTATTACACCAAATCCATATTGATTATAGTTTAGCGTTGAAAGGAATTCAGCGGTTTCTTCTCGTGCTGTGTTACCAACAAGAATCTCGAAATCTGCTTTAATGTCAGAACCGGGCTTATACCAGTCGGTAGAGAGAGAAACTTTGATGTTACAATAATTCTGAATAGCCTCCCTGACCCTCTTTGCATACTCTACATCAAGGTCAAGCCTGTCATTTTCATCTTTGGCATTCTTTGAGTTATCAAGCGAATCAAGATAAACAACCTTCAAAGACTGCTGGTTGTTCTCAATAAACGCGACTTGCGGAACCGGCTCACTTATATAGCAAAAATTCTCCGGAAGCATCAATTGATTATTAGTTAATTCAACGAGGTACTTCTCGATAAAATACTGTACGCCTTGAGTAACCATTGAGGTCTTGGTAGAATTAATTACGATCTTATTGCCTATCACCTTAATAACAAACGAAGTGGGATCGACGCCTTCCAACGCCTGTTCTGATTCAGGTCTTGTTGTATTGCCAACTAAAATTTCTTTAGCAGCAGAAATTTCCTCGGTAACTACTCCGCCCTTGATCCAGTCATCGGTTATCTTTACAAGATTTTCACCGAGCAACGTATTAATATGTTTTCGAAGAGTTACACCCGAATTGATCACTTCTTCAACAGTTTGCTCAGGTCTGATAACAACGTATTCCGAGATGTTATACGGAACATTTAAAACAGCCTCAGTTTGATTATCCGTATTATCAACTGTACCGTCAGTCGGTGAGCAAGAAACCAATTGCATCAGAAGCAATACAAGCGATAAAGTTAAAACACAGTATTTGAACAGTTTTTTCATAAATTACCTCCAAACGAGTTTCAGTTAATATAGTATATCATAAATTGTCTATACTTGTCAAGTAAAAAATAAAAACCCTTGGGTCGAAACCCAAGGGTTGTGCTCTGGAGCTGCTAATCAGAGTCGAACTGATGACCTCATGCTTACCAAGCATGTGCTCTACCAACTGAGCCATAGCAGCGTCTCTCGCAGCACGTTTAATATTATAGCACAAGAAAATCGATTTGTCAATAGTTTTTTGAAAGTTTTTTTGATTTTTTCAATATTTTTTTGAAAAAATCAAAATTTATCAATCAAAGGCTATTGGAGTTGTTGCAGTAGCGTGTCTGGGAGTAGCCATATAGTCAGCCACCTCCGCTCTCCAACGAAGATAATGTTCGGTTTCCTTGTGAGCAGCAGCAGCCGCCTCATCAGCAAAGACCTCATAAAGAACAAACTGAGTTCCATCAGCATTAGCGCGCAAAACGTCAAATCTTACGTTGCCGGGCTCTTTTCTGGTATTGTTATGATTATAAACAGTAATTTTTTCAAAAGCCTCAACACATTCGGGCTTTACATCAACATAAACAAGAGTAGCGATCATTTTTAATTCTCCTCATTTTCTTCAAGTGTAAAATATAATACGGACACTATATTACCGTAACGGTATCCTTCAGATAAATATGAAGTAGACTTTTCAAAAGGCACATAATCGCCGTTTTCAGGCAAATACGCCGCTGAATCACAAACTATAAACTGAAGTTTGGAATTCACTTTTTCTTCCGGATTGACGCATTCGGCAAAAACAAGATAGTGATTCTTTTTCCCCTTCTCTACCTGAACTACAACACCTTCGGGATGTTCAGCCAAAATATTTTTTATCTTGGTTCTGGTGGGATAATATAATTTTGTAGTCTTTAATGATTTTCCGTCAACACTAAACTGTTCGGCAACATAAGACCAGGCCATATATATTGGGTTTCCGCGAAGAGTTGTGCTTGCCGTATCGGGACCATGCTGACCACTGTTAGCAAGACCAACTGTATACGGATCGGCAATCAAATTTCCTTCCTGACCCGATCTTAAATCATATCCCTCAGTCTTTACAGCTCCCATATTATTGAGAACCATAGCCACCGCGGAATTACCGCAGCCCTCATCCATCCAACAATTATTACCGCCGGGTTCCTTGGAATCCACGGCAAACTTTTTTGTGTATCCACCCGCAGTGAACTTTAACGACAGCAGCTGTGTAGCATCCCAGTCGCTTGTATAAACATTGTTCTGGCTATACCAGGTAAATGCATCTCTATCAACAACTTTGACTTTAAAGCTTTTGCTGACACCTTCCGCTGAAGCAGTAATCGTCACTTCACCGAGTCCAAGAGCACACCAAGTTCCATCTGCACCGATCATGATAACACTTTCGTCGCTAGAGGACCATTTAATGTCATCAGTAAACACATTATACGGATGTTTTCTTGCGTAAAATTTACCGGTACCGTAAAGTCTGACTTTTGTTGCGGTATAAATGACCGAAAGCTTTTCAGTCTTGATTGGCTCAATGATCCAAGTCTGATTCAAAGCATCTGCTCTCAAATCAGAAAGCTCAGTGTAATAATCCTTATACTCGGTTTTTGTTTCAGACTGAGTAAGAACAGCCTTTTCATTTTTTGTATTAACGGGAGCAATAATAAATGTACCGTTCACAAACTTAACTATATCAAACTTGGACATATCACCCGCAGACGTAAGCTTAACCTTCTTAAGCTTTATGCTTTTCGCTGCGTCTGCTTCATAAGCATAGACGTAATTTCCGCTGTCATTCTGCGGAATGATCATATATGTACCATCCTCACAAGGAGAAAGATGAAATACCTGTCCTAAACTGTCTTTACTGTAATTTTCGAGATAAGACTTTCCTTTGGTCTTGGCAGTATATTTATAGGAATCCAAGTATAGACCTGTCGACGCATTCTTGATGCGGCAAACCATTTCTCGAAGCTCAACTTCTTGAATCGGCTCCTCTTCTTGCTCGTCCTCAGCAAACACATTGATTCCCACAAAACATTGCATCAGTAGGATCAATATGAAAGCAAATGATATAATTCTTAATTGTTTTTTTATATTTCCCATAAAGGATCTCCAAAATCAAATTTTTACTTTATTTATGCGCTTCTTCATTCTCAAAATATCTCGAAGCATTTTTAATGTGTCTCTAACAATTCTAACTTTTGATTCACCGTGAACTTTAATGCTGACCGGCATTTCAGTGATCTTATACTTAAATTTTGATGCCCACAGGAGCGCTTCAAAGTCAAAGGCAAACCCATTCACTTCAAGTCTCGGAAATATCTGATCGACCGCTTGGCGTCTGAAGCCTTTACATCCACATTGAGAGTCCGAGAGTTTGAAACCTCCAACTATGCACAGAACTTTAATATATGCCTTGGAAGCGATTTTTCTAATCAACGTATAGTTTGAATACCCATCCTCAGAAAGATTTCTGGAACCAATAACCAGTTGGCTATCGGGATTGGCGTCAAATGTATCAACCATCTGCGTGATGACATCGGTGCCATAAGCAAGATCGGCATCAGTGAACATTACTATATCTCCAACAGACGCAAGCATTGCAGTCTTAACCGCATAGCCTTTTCCCTTGTTATTTTCATAACCAACAACTTTAATGCCGGGCAAGCCAAGCGATTCGACAATCTTATCGCACCCGTCCTTGCTTCCGTCATTTGAATATATTATTTCATAATCTCTTTCACCTTCGGGAGTAACAAAGTTCTCCTCCATATAAGCCCACAGCTTTTGTGCGTTTTCAGCAATAATAGCCGCTTCGTTATACATAGGTATACAAACCGAAATTTTCATATTTAACCTTTCTCAAAGCATTTTACGATAAATATAAAAGTCTACATTAACCTCGACGTCTAAAGAAGTCAAGCTCTTTAAAATATTCATTGATTTCTCGGAAGTACGGAATCTATACGGCGTCATACCAAACAAACGCATAAGATCTTCATTATTATCGATCGCAGCTTTGTACGACACATTAATTTTGTCGACAAAATGCAATTTTCGCGGAAGATCGGCTCTTTCGTCATTCAAATGAACTTCGTCGTAAATAGCTTTCTTTAAATCATAAAGGTGATTTTCTCCTGCAGCACCAATGATAAGATATCCGCCATCCTTTAGAACTCGCAAAACTTCATCTTCTGCAACGGGTGCAAACATCGAAAGAAAGCAATCTGCTTTGTTGGGTGCAACTGGCAATGAAAATATAGAAGATACGGCATAAAAACTGTTATCTCCACCTCTGAGATTTCTTCTTACACTTGCTCTGTGAACGGCGTGTTTGGAAAGATCCGCACCAAATACAAAAGCACCTGGGAATTCCGTTGCAACACGCTCCGAGTAATACCCTTCCCCACAACCTGCATCAACCAATAAGAACTCATCTGCAAGATACTTTTTGCATATAGCGTTTATCTCTTTAGAAAGTGGCTCATAGTAGCCTTTGTCAAGAAAAGCAGTTCTGTCAGTTACGGCATCTTTGGGATCGCCTGAACCTCCGCTCCTATAAGAAAGATCAACGTATCTTGCCGAAGAAATATCAAAGCAATGACGTTTCTTTGTTTCTTGCGAGGTACAAAGGAAACTTTTGCCCTCTTTTACCAATCGTGATCCGCATATCGGGCAAATCAAAAATTCTGTTTCAATCATATTGCAAATTATTTTTCCACTTTGATCAGCTTTGCGTGGATGGCATATCTACCGTCATCGTTACCAAGGATACAGGTGGAAAGAGTGATAATCAAATCATCCGGCTTAAAGCTGATATTTTCCCTATGATAATAGGATTTCTCTTCTCTGTCATAGCAGAATTGTACAAATTCTTCATCCGAGCTAAAACCGGTTCTAAAATAATTATCGTATTGACTGGTTGCATACGCAGAAAAGACCTCGAAAGTATAATGACCGTCAAAAGTAGTGATTTCGATCTTGTTCTCCGGATTCATAAAGTAATCTTTTTCAAGAAATTTTGTTGCATCGCAAAACATTGATCCGTTAAACATATTATGACCGTATATAACAACATTTTGGTTATTTTCTATGTTCTTGTCGTTTCTGAAATCAACAAATATCGCGCCAACTGCAGAGGGATGTCCATCAAAAGCATGCTTCAGGTAGAAGTCGTTATTTGCGCAATGAACCATCGGATAATCTATCTGCGAGTTTGGGATGTAAATATAACCAAAAGTATCACCGTTCTTGCTACTTAGATCCTGAATCAAAGCAAGGAGCGCCTGAAATTTTGCACTGGTAACTTTATCAAAGGATGGAGCTGTCGGCTTATAAATGGGGGCACCGTTGGTGAGAATGT
>JAFPAK010000050.1 GCA_017390825.1 Clostridia bacterium | reverse complement strand
CTTTCCTGTCAGATAAACCGACCGCCCCGTGGCCTTGACATATCTCTCGGCCGTCTCAAAAATCACATCTTTCTCCATAGAAGTTAGTGGAACTTGTGGGAACTTAAAAGAAGTTAAAACCCTTGTAATATCGAGGTTTTTCAGCAGTAAAAAACCTCAAACTCCGCTTTATACGACCATTTTTTATATCCACATAAATTATATTGATTTTGCACATTTTTGGGAACTGATTGGGAACTCTTTGGGAAAAACATTCATCACCTACTATTGAACATTGAAAAACAAGGTGATAAAAGATGAATGTTGTCGAAAACACGAATAATTTGTATGTTACGAAGCAAGAGTTTTGCAAGCTATGTGATATTTCAGAATCAACTGCATACAAATTGATAAAAAGTAAAAAAGTCAATTTTGAAAAAAAGCGTGATGGTCTGCTTCATTATTACGCTATCCCCATTGAAGAAGCGGAACAATATATCCGTGAAAGAGCCAATCGTGGCAAACTTACAAAGGAGCAAATATCAAGCATTAAAACCTATTACAGAAACAAAATGCGAGATTATCCCCAAGTAATTGATGCAAAGGACATACGAACAGTTACCGGATACGGTAAAGAGATTATTCGCAAGTGGATAAATAGCGAAAAGATACTCGGTGTTGTTGTCCGTAAGCGTTTCAGAATTGCCAAAGAAGATTTAATTGATTTTCTTGTTAGTCCCTACTATGTGACTATAATACGAAAATCCGAAACCCACATTTCAGACTTTCGCAATATTGGTATTATATAACATTTTTTGACATTTTTCAATAGGCAATATAATAAAATAGAGATTTGTTAAAGAGAAAGAAGGTTGTTACCTCTCAATATGAGGGTGTAGCAACCTTCTTTTTTTATATTAAATGATTTAGGAGGTGAAAACAATGTCATTTGAATTTGAGTATTTCTACGGAAATGAAACAGAGCAATTTTCTTTTTATCGCATTCCCAAAATGCTATTCAAGGAAAAGATGTTCAAAGATGTATCAGCCGAAGCAAAGGTCTTGTATGGTCTTATGCTTGACCGCACGGGATTGTCTGCTAAAAATGGTTGGCTTGATGAAGAAAACCGAGTGTATATTGTTTACACAATAGCAGAGATAATGGAAGATTTGAACTGTGCAGACCAAAAAGCAGGAAAGTTATTGTCAGAGCTTGATACAGTTAAAGGAATCGGATTGATTGAAAGAAAGCGACAAGGCTTGGGAAAGCCGAATATTATTTATGTTAAGAACTTCTATTCAGCATCACGATTGCAGAATAGTGAAAATCACGATTCAAGAGAAGTGAAAATCACGAATCAAGAAATTTCAGAATCACAATTCAAGAATAGTGAAAATCACGATTCAGGAAAAGTGAATATAACGAATCAAGAATATCCAAATTCACTATCCAATGATAATAATATAAATAATAATAAAATAAATAATACTGATTTTAGTGAAACTCCTATCTTATCATATCAAGACGAAGATGAACAAAAGCCTGATGCGATGAGATGGATGCGAGAGCGAAAAACATACGAAACACTTATTAAAGACAATATCGAATATGACATTATGGTTGAAAGATACCGAAAGGAATGGCTTGATGAAATCGTAGAAATTATGGTTGATGTTGTTTGCAGTAAGGAACCGTATATCAGAGTTAATAAACAAGAATATCCTCACGAGGTTGTGAAAAGCAGATTCTTAAAAATTGACGCTTCACACATTGAGTATATTTATGATGCACTAAAAGATAACACTTCTAATGTCCGAAACATCCGGGCATTTTTAATTACAACTATTTATCGGTCTTTTGAAACTGCAGATAATTGGTATGCTGCAAAGGTGAATTATGACTTTGCAAATCCTAAACCGAGTTGGAATGGTGGCTAATGGATTATTTGTATCGTGAAAATTATGAGAAATTAGCTCAGGCTATTATCTTACAAGCAGTAAGAGATTACAGAAATGGTTGTTATCAAACGAGGTGTTCAATAGAGCGTTTCTTCCGTTCAGAATGGTTTATGGTCCTTACTACTCTCAATGGAGAAATGCTTATAAAAAGATTACAAGAGGAAAGGTTGGTCAGACATGAGTAAGGTTATTGCGATTGCAAATCAGAAAGGTGGTGTTGGAAAAACCACCACAACTGTAAACTTGGGTGTCGGTCTTGCAAACGAAGGTAAAAAGGTGTTGCTTATAGATTGTGATGCTCAGGGCAGTTTAACAGAAAGCTTGGGTTATCAGAACCCGGATGAACTTGATGTAACACTTTCTACCCTAATGCAAAAGACATACGAAGAAAAAGAAATCAAACCGGGCGAAGGAATCTTACATCACAACGAAGGTGTCGATTTAGTTCCTGCAAATATCGAATTGTCAGGTATGGAAACGGCACTTGTAAACATTATGAGCCGAGAAAGAGTTTTGAAGAATTACATAGATAGTGTTAAGGACAACTATGACTATGTTCTAATTGACTGCACTCCCTCTTTGGGTATGCTTACAATAAACTCTCTCGTTGCATCGGATGAGGTAATTATTCCCGTTCAGGCACATTACCTTCCGCTTAAAGGGTTAGAGCAACTTGTCACAACTGTAACCAAAGTTCAAAAACAGATAAATCCTAATCTGAAATTCGGAGGAATACTTTTAACGATGGTTGATAGGCGAACTCTGTATAACAAGGAAGTTTCGTCTGTGATAAGGCTGAAATACTCAAAATATCTCAAAATATTCAAAACAGAAATACCATCATCAATAAGAGCTGCTGAAGCATCAAGTGTCGGCAAAAGTATCTTTGAATATGACAAAAAAGGCATAGCTGCAGAAGCTTACAGAAACTTCACAAAGGAGGTGCTGAATGATGCCAAAATTAGAAATAAACATAGGTCGGAGTACACTCGATGATTTATTCAAAACGGATGAAGGAAGAAAAACCGAAGAAATCAAACCTATTAAGATTTCAGAGTTAAAGCCGTATGCAGAACAACCTTTTAAGGTTATTGACAATGAAGAAATGGATGAACTTGTTGCAAGCATAAAAGAAAATGGTGTTTTATCACCCGTTGTAGCAAGACCACATCCTGAAGGCGGTTATGAAATACTTTCAGGACACAGACGAGTTCGTGCATCAGAGCTTGCAGGAAAAGATGAAGTTCCCGTAGTTGTTAAAGACCTTGATGACGATACGGCTGTGATTCTTCTTGTTGACAGTAACCTACAAAGAGAACATATCTTACCGAGTGAGAAAGCCTTTGCTTATCAAATGCGACTTGAAGCTATGAAAAGAAAAGCCGGAAGACCTTCTCAAGAAAATTCTGCCCAATTTGGACAAAATACTTCGCCTGTTGATTCAAGAAAGGAATTGGCAGAGCAAACCGGAGAAAGTTCGGTGCAAATTCAAAGGTATATTCGTTTAACAGAATTGATTGATCCGTTGCTTGAAATGGTTGACACTAAAGCAATGGCAATGAACGCAGGTGTTGAGCTTTCCTATTTGAAACCTAAAGAGCAAGTTGCAGTTGTGGAAGCAATAAAAAGTGAGGACACTTGTCCTTCTATTGAGCAAGCAAAGAAAATTAGAAGATTCAATGATGAAGGACGACTAAATCCCGATGTGATTCTTTCTATAATGCAAGAACAGAAAGCGGATAAAATAAAAATTACACTTGGCGATGACAAATTAAAGAAATACTTCCCTAAAGGATATTCAAAAAAACAAATGGAAGATACAATTATCAAACTTCTTGAAAAATGGCATCGTAAATTAGAAATGGAGAGATAAATATGACTTGGTTATGGATTATATTAGCTTTTATTGCCGGAGGAGCTTTCGGTGTTGTAATGATGTGCTGCTTTATAGTAGCAAGTCAGGAGGATGAAAGACTTGAAAAACTTGATACAGACAATGCCGAACACGAATAAAAAGTGTGTCGGCTTTTTTTATGGAGGTAAGAATTATGGAATGGCGAAAAAATGCGGGATATATTATCACAAACGCAATAACAATCGGCGAATCAGAAATCGTACTTGGCGTACACGAAACAAAACCTAATATGTTTGTTACATGGGAGTGTGCCAATAAAAACAATTACTTTTGGGGGCATTACTTTACAAGCTTACTTGCGGCTCAAAAGGATTTCTGTGAGCGTGGAATTGATAAGGTTCGTTTTTACGAGCAGATGAAAAAGAAAAAACCACCGGAGCCTGAGAGGTGATGTTATGTTTTCAAGAAAAGAAAAGAATGTCACCTTGTTTTATGCAAAAAATGAGAACCGAGAAGATGTTTACGGTTTCGAGGAATTTTTTGATGTGGTGAAAAAGCACAGAGATAAAATTAAACCTTTGTACTATGAGAGTTTTAATAAGATTCAATATGTTATTGTTGCAAAACAATCCATAAGAAAAAACATTGAACTCTTTCCTGAAAAGTGCAAAGAAATCACAAGCAGAATTGTTGAGGACAGATGTTTTCATTGTTCAGGATGCGGTTGCGATTACCTGATGTATATGGCATCTACATACAGAGATGTTGACGGATGTGTTGGTAAAAGTAACGAATGTTCTTTGTGTAGAGATTTATCAACTCCATATCGCAATGAGATAAGAGATTATTCTAAAAAGCACGGAACATTAAAAACCTTGATGAAGTTACTCAACGAGGGTGAAATCCCCGCAAAAGATGTAACTATATGGGGTTCTGAGGTTGATAAGCAAAGCAAGCATAAAAAAAGAGAGCCTGAGAGGTGATGATATGCCAAACACTAAACAACCTGATATGCGATATAACGATAGTGGCTATAACGATTCTACGGCATACGAAGCCTTGAAGAATATTCAAAAAGAAGAACGCAGAAAGCTTATTTGTGAACTTAAAGAACTTGCAAAAAGCCGAGGTTATAAAATTGTAAGCACTATTGAATTAAAAGCATTGGACGGTGATGAAATTGAATAAATTAAACTGCCATTTTCACACTCCGAAGAAATGCAGAATTTTAACAGAAATGCTTTGTAAAAGTGGTAAATGTTCATTCTGCAAGACAACGGAGCAAGTTAAGGCAGATTTAGAGAAATACCCTCCCTGCAACTATGCAGAGATATATGCTGCAAGGCATAAAAACGATATGAAATGAGGTGAATCTAATGGACGAAATCAGAAAAGCCGGAGATTATACAATTACACAAAGTATAACAATCGGAAGTAAAGAATTTGTTATCGGTGAAGATCTGAAAAACAAAGACGGTCTTTTTTATATGATTGGCGAATACGAAGAAGTGTTTGATGTTGTAGGAAGATACGATAATATCTTGGTAAGCGATGATTTTGTAGGTTTACTTGAAAGACTTTCACAAAGAATAAATGACGAGATTGAAAATCTGAAATCTGAAAGGAACGGCATTTCACCAAATGTTATAACAAGAGATATGTGTATTCCTGATGACTACACCAAAAGCATAGTTGGTAAGGTTATAGTGATTAAGCCTGAAAATTTAAGACCTGAATATGCTAACGAACTTTATCAGATTGCATTAGCAACACACGGTTTTGGAGCTGAAGCAAATTCGAGAGGAACAAAAGTGTATTGTAAAAAACTCTTTTCGGGTGAAGATGCTCTAACACGGCGATATGACATTATCGGTGAGTTAAAACCCGAACACTACCCTGAATGGCTAAAAGAAAAAATCAAAGAGAATCCCTCTTTGCTAAAAGTAAAGAAACACAAGGAGGTTGAACGCTGATGGAGAAAAAACACATTGTTTGGTCTGATATGAATTTAGACCTTGATGATTGGCGTGATGACCTTATTGAACAATATCCTGATGCTTCCGAAGATACTCTTATTTCAAAGATGTACGAAATAAATAATGACTACTTGGATGATACGAGAGCAAACCTAAACATTCAGCTTTCGCAGAGTATTATCATTATTGGCGATTTAGGTCTTTGGAACGGACGGGCACACGGATATAAAATGATTGATAGCGGAAATATCAAAGATTGTTTTCAATCTGATTGTGATATGAACGAATGGTATGTTGACAAGCTTGGTGATTTGCGATGCAAAGCAGTTCATCACGATGGAACAAACTATTATTTATATCGTGCCTTTAAGGACGGTGTTACCGATAGTCAGATTGAAAGATTGCAAGACAAACTCTATGCCGGAACTGCAACAAGACAAGATATAACCCGTGTTACAAAAAGACTCGGTGATGATATTGGTGCAGTTTACGGTTGGCAGTTCCCCACAAGAACGCATAAGGAGGTCGAAAGATAATGGATAAACAAATAAGGTTCATTGATAGTAGTTATAATGAACTTTTTACTATTCCCGACAGAGGTATTATAGCGGTTAAATATCCTGACGGACATACAGAAAATAAATTCTGTTTATACATAGACGATTACCATACAGAAATTGACGGTGTATGCTATCACATTTGTCAATGGGCAGAGCTTATGGAACAGAATGAAAGAATATGCTCTCCGGCAGAACTCCCCGAATATTCGCTCGAAAATATAACCCCTGATGAGTTTGAGTTTATGTATGCAAAAGAGGATGAAAGCATTGACAGAGGTTGCATCGGACATCTTCGTGCAGACTTTGATACGGGTAAAGCATTTTTCAGCACTTGGTGGCCGGAAAATGATAATCTGAAAACGCAAGAATTTAAGGACGAATTTGATAAGGTTATCAATTACTTCCGCAAAGAATCATTTACTCCACTTCTTAAAAGTCGCTCGGATATGTATAATGTCTGCTATCGGTTAAAGCCAACACAAAGTGCAACGGATAAAGATGTTCACGGTTTCAAGATTATAACCGAAAAACACACATACTATCTTCGTTGCAATCCTCGTTTGGGTGAATACAATTTGTATGTTTATTGCTATAACACTCAGGCACTTGATAAATTCAGAAACACAAGGTTTGTCGAGCAGAATTTTGATGCAGTAAATCAGGATAAGTTCTTCAAGACGGACTATGGCTTTGAGGAAATATACTACAATCCCGATTCTACTGCAGGCGGTCAGCTTGTATATAATGAGTTTTCGTTTGAACTTATACGGGAAGCTTCAAAGCAAGATTCAATGATGAAGTTCTATAACTATCTTAATAGTGGTTGTAAACAGTATTGTGTTGACATTGATTCAGCAGAGTTTATGGACTATCTCAAAGATTTTATGGAACGGGAGCCTGACTATCTGAAGGATAATAAAGAAACTGCAAATGCGATGATAAAAGCTGCAAACGAAGATAAAAAAAGAAACAAAACGGAGCCTGAAAGATAATCGCACAATTCAATATAAGGAGAGTGATGAAAATGGTAACTGCAAAAGTGCGATTTTTAACAAATAATCTTGTTGCAGAGCTAACTTGTAAAGCTGATGAACTCAAAAAGAGTTTAGAAGAAATCGGTGTACTTACTCCCTTGAGTGTTATTAAGCTTGATAATGCAAGAACTTTGCAAATACAACTCAATCCAACAGATGAAGTTGGAGAGCTTGTTTGCGGTATTATCAATCCGAAAAGCGACACTCTCGGAAATGTTCAAAGACTTTGCAGACATATCTACTGTTTTAATGAGCAGAACCGGGCAACTTTCATTTCAAAGTTGGAATCAGGTGAAATCAATACCGTTTCAAAAGGCATTAAGTACGCTGAAAAGCTTCGTGCAGAGAAAAGCATAAGCAGATAAGAGGTGCTCTAATATGTACTACAAAATAATTGATAAATTGCCTGATGAAATGCAAGTGTATAAGGAAACTCCGTTAGATATGGAGCATCCTGCTTACGGTGTCGAAAGACGAAAGCTCAGAACTCCTTGGGAAAGAGATTATTTCACAATCGAAAACGGAAATATCAAGTTAATTTCCGGCAGACCGGATAAAACAGAATTTGATGGTGTGAAAGTCGAATATCCTAAAGGAACAAAAGAGATATGCTTGTTTGTTGAGAAAAACAGAGATTCCCTTCTTCCTATGAATGAAGAATTGTTTTTTAAAGATTATAAGCTAACACAACACAGAAACAATCTTATGGGTGAACTAATGGGTATGGATATGACTATTGAAGATTTCAGAGAAAGAATGGACAATCCACCCTCACCGCAAGATAAAAAGACAATGAATCGCTTATGGAATGAACGGCAGAAAATCGTAAAACAGATATGCAAGCTTGACAAAAAAGAAAATATGCTTTTATCAGGCAAAGTTAAAAAGAAAAATGAAAGAGAACGATAATATGGAGGTGAGATAAAAATGGCAACCAAATTGCAGCTCATAACAGAGCTTGCGAATACAACTTCAAAGGAGCTATCCAATGTTGAAAATTGGATGGCTTTTCTTAATTCTGCATCGTGGCAGTACAAATATTCCTTTGAAGATCAGGTTTTAATCTATGCACAACGGCCCGATGCACGAGCGTGTGCAGATTTTGAAACTTGGAACGAAAAACTAAAACGCAGAATCAACAGAGGTGCTAAAGGTATTGCCCTTCTCCGTGAACGAGGTGCTGACTTTTATCTTGACCATGTGTTTGATGTTTCAGACACTTACAAAGGTATTCGTGGTGTTGATATAAAACTTTGGGAATATGACGATAAGTATGACGATGCCATTATCGAAACACTTGAAAATACTTTCGGTGAACTCAAAGTAAATACCACTCTTATTGATTCAATTATCTGTGCTGCTCATAATGCAGTTGAAGATAACAAAGCAGATTATTTGTCTGAACTTAAATATGCTAAAGAGAATAGCTTTTTGGCAGACATTGATGACCTTAACATTGATGTTGAATTTCAGCAAACGGTAGAAGTTTCAGTTGCATATATGGTAAT
>JAFPAK010000049.1 GCA_017390825.1 Clostridia bacterium | reverse complement strand
TCCCACTTTAAAATATCACTTAATATGTTCTCATTCTTTAGGTAATACAAAAGTGTATTAGCAGATAATTCTGATTTATTAGATTTTGCATCAAAGAAGTTTGTTATAAACGGATTTATAACAAACTGAGCGGTATCTGCATTTATCATACCGTTTTCTTCTCTTTCGCCGTTTATGGACACGATTTTAGTTTTAATGAGCATAATCATCAATCCCATAAAATCGCCAACGGTTTCAAGTCTGATGTTATTTTCAATACCTGCAAGTGCAAACGAGCTTACGCCGAGAGCTTCTGCAAGTCTGTCAATTTGTGGTGTTTGAGGCACCATTCTATTTATTTCATATTTTCTAATAGAAACCGGATGTATTCCTGAAATCTCTGCAAGCTTGGCTTGAGTAATTCCTATACGCTTCCTAAAATACTTGATTTTTTCGCCTATTGTCATAGTATTTTTACTCCATTCGTAGTTTTATCACTACAATTATAGCACACAAAAATAAAAAAATCCATACTTTTTTGAAAAAAATGTTAAATATGAACATTTTGTGAAATTTCAAAATTACTCTTGACTTTTTGTTGTGATTGCGCTACAATGTAAATAAAGTAGCGATATCACAACAAAATACATGGAAGGAGGATGGCTAATGAGTGTTCAGAACAAAACCTACATTACTGCAACAGAATTAGCGGAAATGCTCGGAATATCCAAAGGGCACGCTTATAAAATCATAAGAGGTCTGAACAACGAGCTTAAAAAAGATGGATATATTGTTTTTTCGGGAAAAGTACCCAAAGACTATTTTAATAAGCGCTGTTACGGTTACGGCGTACAATGAGGAGGTAGTTAAGCTATGAAGGCTGAAAAAGACAAGAATACCGGGAAATGGCTCATTCAATTCCGATATACCAATTGGCAGGGTGAGCGAAAGAAAACAACAAAGCGAGGTTTCAACACAAAGAGAGAGGCAGAAGAATGGGTGAGAAACTTTCTGATGTCACAGCAAGCTGATTTTAATATGAACTTTGAGGAGTTTGTTAAAATTTACAGAGCTGATGTAGAAAACAGAATCAGACCAACCACGGGTGAAACGAAAGATAACATTATTGATAAGAAAATCTTACCATACTTCGGTAAGAAGAGTGTAAACAGTATAACGGCTGCTGATATCCGAAATTGGCAAAATATCATGATGTCGCTACGCAAAAAGAATGGCAAGCCTTATTCTGAAACATATCTGCACACTATCAATAATCAGCTTAGTGCAATATTCAATTATGCTGTCAAGTTTTATGACCTTGCCAACAATCCTTGTAGAAAGGCAGGCAGTATGGGAAGAAAGCAGGCAGATGAAATGCGATTTCTGACCGTTGATGAATTTAGTAGATTCATTGACGGGGTTATGGACAAGCAAAAATCCTATGTCACATTTATGACCTTGTTTTGGACGGGGATGAGATTGGGTGAAATGCTTGCTTTAACTCCTGCGGATATTGATTTTGAAAAGAAAACCATACGAATTGACAAATCCTATGATACAAAGCATAAGGCAAATGGACCTACAAAAACCTATACATCAACAAGGACTATAACGGCTCCGGAATTTCTTCTTGCGGATATTAAGGATTATATGAATTCTGTTTATGGCTTGAAGAAAAACGACAGATTATTCGGTGTAACTAAATACTATATGGAGCACGAGAAAGAACGAGCATTGAAGAACAGTGGACTTGACCATGTGAGAATACATGATTTGAGACATTCGCATTGTGCATTGCTTTTCGAGATGGGAATACCTCCGCTTGAGGTAAAGGAAAGATTGGGGCATAAGAACATTGAAACAACGCTCAATGTATATGCTCATGTTTATCCAGGTAAGCAAAGAGTTCTTTCAGACAAGCTTGATAAAGTGTACAAGGAGGGTTTACAAAGTGGCAAGGAAGAATGAAAACAGAGTTCGTAGTAAAACAGTAAGCTTTTATGTGACACCGTTGGAGCACACGGAGTTGATGGCAAGAATAAAGGT
>JAFPAK010000048.1 GCA_017390825.1 Clostridia bacterium | reverse complement strand
AGATTTTCTTCAAGTGTTACAGCATCCATTCCTTTATAGACTGCATATCTCATCATAATCGCCGCAACCTGTTCACGGGTGACGTTTGCATCCGGTGCAAATTCGTTCTCTGTTACACCGTTTACAATACCGTTCTGCTTTGCCCAAGATACAGCATTTGCATAATAAGCACCCATATCAATATCAGAGAAAGGAATACTGCGGTTTGTGGCAGGTTCACCTTCTGCACGGTAAAGAACTGTAACAAGCATCGCTCTTGTCAAGTTTTCGTTTGGTGCAAAGGTGGTATCTGTTACACCTTTCATAAGACCGTTTTCGAAAACAAATTTTATATTACTGTAGAACCAATCATTTTCCTTTACATCTGTAAACGGATTTTTCCATTCGGCAGTTACGATTTCGTCATCGTGCTTTTCCCATTTTGCATAAAGTGTAAAATTCTTTGTTACCTTACTTTCAAAATCATAAGCATCTGTCATTTCTTTATCGGTAAACCACCCGATAAAACTATAACCTTCCCTTGTAGGAGCTTGTGGCCCAGCAAGTTTTGAGTTTCTTGTAACGGTTTTGTTTGTGATTACACTTCCGCCGTTTGTATCAAACTTAACGGTATAGTGAGTTACTCCACCGCCGGAACTCGAGTGAATTTTAGTCCACTTTGCAAAAAGCGCAAGGTCATCGTTCAAAGTAACATTAGCACCATCTTCGTACACTACATCACCGTCAGAATCTGTTGCCCAACCTGCAAATTTGTAGCCACTTCTGGTGAATGTATTTTTGTTAAGTGCAGTTTCAACGCCTTCAGGAATCTTCTGGACATCCATTGTTCCCGTACCTTCACCTGCATTAAATGTTACTTCTCTTGAAGAATAGTATTGAACTGTATTGCTTTGAAGATAAGCTACATCTTCTATTCCCAAATCAACAACAAGTCTGTATAGTTTGCCGTTTTCTGCACCTGTAAGGGAGTTTTCGGTTGCATCTGCAACTGCACTTCCAAGAGTGTATGTGTCGAAAGACATTGTTACTTCAGGCATATCTGAAATACTTCTCTCTGCAGAGGCTATAACAAAGTACAGTGTATTTTCATCAACGCTCCATGTATTTTCACTCACAGATACAAGCGGTTCTTCGGTCGGAGTAAACTCTACAGGATCACACTCAAACAAATTATACTCTACCCCTGACGAATCGCCCGTCGGTGTAATCTTAAATGTTCCTTCTTCCAGGAACGCGACAACCGCATATACGAAAGAGCCATTTTCTTCGTCAGAAATTCCGGGAACTGCTATGTAAGCATCATCAGATGCATTAAGTTCATTCAGGAAGAAGTAAATTTGTTCCTGATCCACCGTAATATCTTCCGGAAATGAGTATGTAACTTCATTCACTTCATACCACTGATATGTTTCACCACAATTTTCGTTCAGACTGACCGTGTAACCGTTTTCAAACGACGGTTGCTCGGTAATCGTATAACCAAGCTCAAGATAACCATATTCGTCAACATACATAGGATATTGCGTGTTATTTTCAAAATATCCCGTGTAATCTGTAATAGATTCAACATCACCTGAAGGAGCTGCAACTGTGCCATAGCAATCAACATTCAAGTTAATGAATGCACCGTCTTTAAGCGGACCGTTCACGTAAGGAATACCATCAATATTTCCGGATTCTTGACTGGTTGCTGTGTTATCTTTTATGACAGGTGTACCCGAAAGATACATATTTCCGCTGCCATATACGCCAAACATTCCATCGCATTTGATACCACTGCCGAACTTTGCAGTATTATTGACAACCGACCCCCCCAGCATATAAAACTCATCATCAACAACCACACCGCCGCCAACATAAGCACTGTAATTGTGTGCAACAATGCCGTCGTGCATATAGAATGTTCCATCTTCTACACCAACGCCACCGCCGCCGGAGTAGGAAGCATTTGCAGCATTTCCAATAATGGAACCGCCGTACATATTGAAGCTACCCTCGTCTATAAAAATACCGCCGCCATACACGCCCGTGTTACCTGCAATGGTACCACCGTACAATGAAAGATTTCCTGAAGAAAAAATACCGCCGCCATTGTTATTGAGGTTAGAATGTGTTTTTCCTGTGCCACCTGTTATAACGCCGCCTATAAGGTTTAAGCTTTCAGCACCGCCAGGAGCATCGCCTGACCTCCACAAATGTGTTACATCATCAATATATCCGTTATGAACAGTGTTTTTGCAATCATAAATATTAAGTGTAGCATTTTCTTCTACATAAATAACGCTTGAATTTTCTGTTCCCTCGTAGGAAAGAATGTTCCCGTTGAGGCAAAGATTAAGCGTATTACCGCTTTCAACGGTAAGGGTATCAGATAGTGCTACATCACCTGTAAGATAAATATATGCTTCGTTATTTTCATAAACAATGCCACTTGTTCCGTCCCACGGAGCATCACCGCCGGCTGTGTGAGAATGTACTTTTGTGTTGACCTCATCAAGTGTGCCTATTTCTAAAGTATAACCCACTATAAAAGATATTCCACCCGGCATACGCTCTGCATCGCCAAAACCCGTGATAGCTATTTCATCCGCAAATAGATGGGTTGGTTTAAGAACTGCAGCAAACACAAGTGCATATCTGTCCTCGTTGTTAATCCTATATTCGTCGCCCATAAGATGAGCATATACCCACTTTTCGGTTTCTTCATCATAAGTTGCCCATCCGT
>JAFPAK010000047.1 GCA_017390825.1 Clostridia bacterium | reverse complement strand
TTGCACAGGATGGGTAGAATTCTGCATCGGTGGTCATTGTCACGAGGACTATGATGGTTCATCAAACGGCGGTATTCCTATTATTCTAGTTGATGCTGATGCAATTCACGACAGAAGCGGTACAATGCCCGAACACGGCACAACAGACGAAGGTTCTATCAATGCAATAATTGCTGACTATGATAATTTAACCGTTAATGTAATCAGAATTGGCAGAGGTGAGAGCCGTACCGTTGCATTAACAAAGCGTCCGGCAGTATATACTAATGTTTTGCCGTTGGCAGTAAGCATAGTTGATGGTACCGTATTAACAGGCGAAGATGGCAGTGTCGGCTATATTAACAACACAAGATATTCGAGCAGTTCCGGTTATGTAGCAGCTACGGGCTGGGATGTTGCAGGACTGATGCCTTGTGCGATAGGTGATGTTATAAGGCTGAAAAATATGACAGCATATCCGTATAGTGAAAGCACGAATGGCGACAAAGGGGGTATCAGTTTTTACGATGCAACTCGCACTTGGCTTGCTTCGGCAAATCTACTTAATGCAGAAACAGGATTATTAGGACCTACATTCAACGCAGAATACGATGAAGATGGAAACATCACACAATTTACTGTGCCTGAATGGGACGGACTTGCAACGGTGGCATATTTTACGATTACTTGTCAGGATATCAACGAGAACAGTATCATCACCGTCAACGAGCCTATTGAATAAATGATAGCGAGGTAAAATAAAAATGTCAGAAGTAATAGTAGCTCTTATTTCCCTATGCGGCACAGCGTTGGGCGCTTTCGGAGGTATCGTAACAAGCGCAAAGCTCACTACATACCGCTTGTCACAGCTTGAGAAGAAGGTGGATAAGCACAACAATTTTGCTGAACGAATTCCGATAGTGGAAGAAAAGATAAAGGTCATAAATCACCGGTTGGATGATTTAGAACATAATCACGAATAAAGAAAGGATGATTCTAATGAAAAACTTTAAACACTGGATAAAGGCAGCAGGCGTGCGAGCAATAAAGACTGTAGCACAGACTGCGGTTGCAACTATCGGCACATCGGCTGTTATCTGTGAAGTAAATTGGGCGGTGGTAGCATCCGCATCGGTGCTTGCAGGTGTTATCTCGTTGTTGACATCGGTTGCAGGCTTGCCGGAGGTAAAGGAGGCTGAATGATATGGCAGTAAAAACATATTCATACGCAAAAGACAGATCAAAAAAACTCTCCTCACACTTTAGTGTAGGGGAGTTTGCTTCTGCATCGGGAAGTAAACTTTACAGCGATGTAGTCAAAGTAGATACTGTAATACTTGATTTTCTAGAAAAGCTCTATACCGTGTTTGAATGTACAAAAGTAATCATCAATAGTGGATATAGAACAGCTGCTCACGATAAAGCAGTCGGTGGCAACGGCAGCGGTACGCACGTTTCGGGCAAAGCGGTCGATGCCGTGTTCTACGGCAAGGACGGTAAAGTAATTCCTTCGTGGAAGATATGCTGTGCGGCGCAAGACCTCGGTATCAACGGTGTTGCGTATATATCTGAACGTGCCGTGCATCTCGATAACGGCGGCAGAGCAACGGCTTACCGTGGTGATGAGCGTTACGGCACAAACAGTGTCAAGGGCAGGGATTTCTACAGCTATTTCGGCAAAAAGAAAAACCAGGTTTACAC